>CAIWLA010000427.1 GCA_903913345.1 uncultured Magnetococcales bacterium
AGGTAGAACAGAGCCATCCCCAAAGCCGTCTTCGGTGGAACGGTCAGGATGGTCTTGTCCGCCCAGGCTTTCAGTTGATCCAGGATTGGCTTGGACTTCAAGAGCCGCGTTTCGTAGCGGATGTTCGGATCGGCTTTTGCCTCGCGCAACTCTTTCTCGACAGCATACAGCTTGCCTATGAATGCCAGCGCGTCACCTGCCTTGCCGGGGTTTTTCTTGCCATCCTTGCCGAGGGCCTTGATCGCCTCATCAAATTTACGCCGCGCATGGGCAAAACAGCCCACATGGACAATGTTGGGATCTGCGCCCACGGCCAAGTAACCGCTGTAACCATCGGTTTGCAGATACCCCTTGTAACCTGCCAGCAGAAGCTTGGGGACCGATCCGCTTCGACTGGCATCGTAGTCAAACAAAATGACCCGCCTTTCCGGCGGTCCGCCGCGTTGAACCCACATGTAAGAGGTGCTGGTGGCCAATTTGTCGGGTTCATTCAATACCTGAACGGTGGTTTCATCCATCTGGATCACACCAAAATCCAATAGGTGGTCCCGCATCAGATTGATGACCGGCTGTACCCCCTGTCCGCTCCGGATCATCCAATTGGCCAGGGTACTGCGGGGCAGATCGATACCGGCCCGCACCAAAATCCCACTCTGGCGATACAGTGGCAACCCATCGGCATACTTGGAAACCACCACATGGGCCAACATGGCCGCCGTTGCCAACGCCTTGGGAATGAATCGCGGCGGCACCGGCGCAACCTTGACCCCTTGATGGCAGTGGGGGCAACCGTATTTGATGTGGACATGCCGGATTACTTGTACCTTGGCGGGGATGATATCCAGTTGCTCACTGAAGTCCCTGTCAATCTCAACCAGGGTCGAACCATCCAAATCGCAGACCCGCTCTGCCTCAGGAAGATCATGAACAACATCCACCCTGGGCAGCGATGGCGGCAGCGGTTTGCGACCTGGTTTCTTTTTTCTGGGTTTGCTGTCTTGATTGGCCGCATCGTCCTCAGCTGCATCCTCGGCAGGAGATGTTTCCGCAGCCGTCTCTGCCTCATCGAACAGGGAGGGTTGCCACATACCCATGCAATCCACTGCGGGATCGCGTTTCTCACTGGAGCGGGCAAACCGTTTGGCGATCAGAATATTCAATTGGCCTTGCAAAAACTCTGCATGCCGTTTCAGACGATCCTTCTCGATCTCCAACGACCTCTTCTCGATCTCCAACGACCTCTTCTCGATCTCCCACAAGGCTTTTTCAGACGACAGGGAACCAACCATTTCCCGCAGGGTGATGGGGTCGTCTGGCAGCTCAGAAGAGAGGGGTTCAGTGCGCATATCCATGGTCTGGAATATACCAGAAAACCGTTCTGAACACTAGGAAATGTTTGAATAATTCAAAGATTTATGCGGCTTGAAACGGGCAATATCATAGCCATCCAGGAGCCAGTTGAGCTGTTGCCCTGTGATCATCTCCACCCTGGAATCCGTGCCCTTCAGCCAGTGAAAACGGTCCTTCTCCAGACGCTTTTGCCAAAGACAAAATCCGTTGCGCTCCCAGTACAGGATTTTGACCCGGTTCCGCCGTCGGTTGCTGAAAACATACAGAGCCGTTGCAAAAGGGTTCAATTTCAACTCGGCCTCCACCAGTGCGGCAAGTCCATTGATCCCCTTGCGGAAGTCAATCGGCTCCAGGCAAACAAACACCTCTGTCAAACCCGCTGACGGTCGCATCATGGCAGTGATGCCGCCATCCGCAGCATCGATTCCACGTGCCCTGGGCTGTCCGCCCACTCCACAACCACACCGTTCGGAAAAAGGATGCGGAACGGAATGGGCCCGACACCTGACAATACAGCCAACTTCCTGAACCGAACCCGTCGCCGTCCTTCCTCCAACAGGCCACGCTTGATCAATTCTCGCCGCCAGAAGTACATCGCTGGCAGGCTCAACTCGTGGGCCATTGCATACGCTTTGATCGTGCCAAGTGTTGCCTGGCATTGCCGCCAGTGCTCAAGCCAAAATCGCTGCTTCTCGGTCAATCCTGATTTTTCGATTCCATTTGTGTCCATAACGACCTCCCAAAATTGTGAATTTTGGGGATGGTCTCATCGATCAGAAAAAATGGGTACCCTGGGGATAAATGGACGCTTACGATTTTTTGTGCTGTGTCCTGGACAAATGACAGATGCGTGTCAACTGGTTCAGCGTTTTGACCAAGAACGACAGTATTGTCGTTCTTCGCCTTCTTCCCCCCTCCTGCCATCCCTGGTGCCCCTCCAATCTTCGTCCCTGGGTGTTTCTCCAAGTACAATTCCTTGCG
>CAIWLA010000428.1 GCA_903913345.1 uncultured Magnetococcales bacterium
CCCGTTGATGGAAAGGTTGGCAACCCTCAGAATGCCACCGGCCTTGCTGAGAGCACAGACCTGGTTTGATGGCATGGAATCCCAAAAGCGCATGATGCTGCTGGCCATCGCGCTCCTGTTTCTGGCCATGGTCTGGCAGAATCTGCTCTGGCTGCCCCATGAGCAGTCTATGCTGCGTTTGCAGGCCACCGTGGCCGCGACGAACAAGAGTCTGCCGGCACTCAAAACCCGTCTGCAAAAGATTCCCACCGAAAAAAAGGTGGACTTGAACGCCGAGCGCACGGCCCAGATCCAGGCCATGGAGTCGGAGTTGCACACATTATCCACCACCCTCAACAAAGAATCCGGGACATTGATTCAACCATCCGATATGCTGCAAGCCTTGCGACGGCTTTTGGCAGAACGTCCGGAGGTTACGGTGCGCCGTCTGGAGGCCTCCACCGTCAAACCCGTTCCGTTGAGTCTGCCCGGAACCGCAGCCAAATCTCCCGACAAGGGGAATGCCACCAAACCCTCTGACAAGGGAAAGGCCACCAAACCCCCCGACAAGGCGGCGACATCGAAACCACCGGTGGGTGAAGGGGAGGCACCGGTCATTTATCGCCACGACATCGAATTGGAGATCGGGGCGGAATATCTGGATGTGTTGGCTTTTTTCAAAGAGGTGGAGGGCTATCCCTGGGCCTTTTTCTGGGATGAAGTGCGTTATCGTGCTGTGGACTATCCCGCAACGGAGATTGTCATTCGCCTCTTCACCCTGAGCATGGGGGAGGGGCTGATCGGTGGCTAGAGGGTGCCTCATGGCTCTGTTGTGGGGGATGACCGGGATGGCGGCGGTGGCATCGGCCACCGACCTGCCCCCCCCCGAGGCTGACCCGAAGCCGCTGCACGACCCGTTTCGACCACCGGCACTGCCGAAAGAGATCGCCACCTCCGGTCATCCCGATACCCAATGGCACCTGGGGTTGGTGCGTCTGACGAACGGCGCGGCGTTGGCCGTCATCAACGACAAAATTGTCTATCCGGGCCAGAGTGTGGATGGGTTTATGGTGGAAAAGATTGATCTGGGCGGGGTGTTGGGGAGCGTCAACCACCAGCCGTTGACATTGACCATGGATATCAACCGGGCAGGGGCCGGGATGGTCGTGCGGAGTGCCGCCGCACCGGCCCAGGCCACACCGTGAAGGGACTTTCGATCGCCATGCCCGTCTGTGAGGTGTGCAACCGCCCGCCGCTGTGGGCCGTGACCGCCCTGGCCCTGACCCTTTGCGCCTGTGCCGGGCCGGGCCACTCCCCCCCGGCACCGGAAGAGAACGCTGCCCTCACCCCGGCCACCCGTGACACCCGGATACCCACGCCCCCGACGGCCCGTCTCCCTTCGCAGGTGGACGCCGCTTTGCTGCCACCGTTGCACAATGCCACCCCCCCGTCACCCAAACTGGCCCCTGCCTCGCCCGTGATGGATGTCGTCGTGGATGCCCTCCCGGCCAAGGTCTTTTTCATGGGACTGGCCGAAAAGACCCAGATCAATATCATGGTGCATCCCGATGTGACCGGGACCATCACCCTGAATCTCTTTCGGGCCACCGTCCCCCAGGCCATCGAGACCGTTTGCCGTCTGTACAACTTTGATTGCGAATATACCAAACAGGGCTATTTCATTCAACCGCCCCGTTTGATGATCCGGCAATACCATGTGGATTATCTCCGCATGCAACGGGTAGGCGTCACCCGCACGCGGGTCAGTTCTGGACGGGACGTGGTTTCCTCTTCCTCTTCTTCCTCTTCTTCCTCTTCTTCCTCCTCTTCCTCTTCTTCTGCGGATAAAGGAGGCACTACGAAAACCCAGAATGTCGAGGTGACAGGCAGTCAGGTCGTCACCCAGCAACAGTCCGATTTTTGGCAGGAATTCACTTTTTCCTTGTGCGGGGTATTGGGATTGTTTCCCTCACCGGACTCTGTAACCCCTTCCTCTGGTGCGGCCCCAGGGGCGAGCGGCACGAGTGGTGGTGCCCACTCGCCGTCCACGCCTGCCCAGGGCAAGTCGGCTTTCACAACAAATTCGACACACTTAAGCTGGAACCCTCAGTCGCGTGATTCCATCGTCATCGCGTGTGGTGAGCAGAACGCCGAAGGACAGAACGGTCGTCGGGTCGTGATCACTCCCCAGACCGGTGAAGTCCTGGTGCGGGCCTATCCCCAGGAGTTGCGCGAGGTGGAAGCCTATCTGACCAGCCAGAAGAAAATTCTGGAGCGGCAGGTGATCCTGGAGGCCAAAATTCTGGAGGTCACGCTGAACGATGGGTCGCAAAGCGGCATCAACTGGAATGTGGGAGGGAGGGTCAACATGGGCATGACCGGTGGTGGTTCCCTGATGGGCGGTGCCAATGTCAATCCCCTCTTTGTCGATACGGCTTCGGGCAACTTTGCCCCCTCCGGTTTCAATGACGCGATGGCCAAGGGATTGTTCGGAGGGGCATTTGCTTTGTCGGCGCAATTGAGCGATTTCAATAGCATTATTGAATTACTCAAGGTGCAGGGCAAGGTGCATGTCCTCTCCAGTCCACGGGTATCGACCATCAACAACCAGAAGGCAGTCATCCGGGTGGGCCAAGATGAATTTTTTGTTACCGAGGTCCGATCGGAAAATTCTGCTTCTGCGGTCGGATCCAGCGTCACCCTGGTGCCGACATTTGCGCCCTTTTTTTCTGGTATTGCCCTGGATGTGACACCACAGATCTCGGATGATGGCAATGTCATGCTCCACATTCACCCCACGGTCAGCGAGGTGACAACCGACGAAAAAAAAATTACCCTTGGCAGTGGAGCCGACCAGAGCTATCCCATGTCCATCAACCGGGTCCGAGAATCCGACAGCATCGTACAGGCTGGCGATGGCGAGGTGGTCGTCATTGGTGGGTTGATGAAGGATGTGGACATCACCCGCAAAGCGGGTGTACAAGGTCTGGAAGATATTCCGCTGCTGGGCCATCTGTTCCACCACGATCAGGACAGCTCGAAAAAATCCGAACTGGTCATCCTCCTGCGCCCCCGGATTGTGACCGGGGGGGCCACGTGGCAGCAGGAGTTGAAACGAACCGCCTTCGGCACTGCGGACCCCTTCGCCGAGGGGTCCAGGGCGCATCTGCCCAATCCCGGCCTGGATGCACTGCAAACGGCACCCTGGCCGGAATGATGGACCGATTAATGCCATTGATGGCCAACGGGAGGGTTGGCACGGGAGATTAGGATGTATCTGGACCATTTCGGATTGCACTCATTACCATTCCAGATCACACCGGATACGGATTTTTTGTTTCTCAGCACCAGAATCCAGGAGAGCATGAACGTGGTGCTGGTGGCCCTGACCACGGGGGAGGTGTTTGTCAAGGTGACCGGCGAGGTGGGGACAGGCAAGACCCTGCTGTGCCGACAACTGCTGGCCACCCTGGACAAAATGGCGTTCGTGACCTGCTATATTCTCAACCCCTTGATGGGACCGCTGGACGCCTACAGTGCCCTCGCCGATGAACTGGGGCTGACCCCCTATGCAGAATCCGAGGGGTTGCAATCCTTCATCAAACGGATCAACGGCCATTTGCTGACGTTGCATGGAGAGGGCAAACGGGTGGTATTGTTCGTGGACGAGGCCCAGACCCTGTCGGATGAGACCCTGGAGGCGATCCGCCTCATGACCAATCTGGAGACCCAAAAACAAAAAATTCTCCAGGTGGTCCTTCTGGGGCAGTCGGAACTGGATGTGCGTCTCAACACCCAGCACAATCTGCGGCAACTGCGGCAACGCATCTCCTTCTCGTCCGTCATTCAGCCCTTGAATGCCGAGGAGACCGAACGCTATATCATCCACCGTCTGCAGGTGGCTGGCGGACAGGGGCGCGAGTTGATCACCCACCGGGCCTGCCAGCAGATTTTCCGGTACAGCCAGGGGATTCCCAGGCTGGTGAACGTCCTCAGCCACAAGGCACTGCTCGCCGCCTTTGGCCTGGGCGACCGTCAGGTATGGCCGAGCCATGTGATCCTGGCCGCCCGCGACACGGAGAGTATCGGTCTGTCCGCCCCATGGCGGTTTTGGCTGGGGCTTGACCCCCGGTCGTGGCGCGTCATCGGCTCTTCCCTGCTCCTGTTCATCCTCGCCGTGGCCTACTGGAGATTCTACCGGTGAGCTTGATCAACAAGGTTTTGGACGATTTGAGTCAACGCCACTCGTCCAGAGAGATGGGCGATTTGAATCTCCAGGAGATGGGGGTCAAGCCAACGCGGGCCTCCGCCCGCTGGACTTTTCCCACCACCGCCCGTGGCGGGGCGTTGTCCCGTCCGCTGGGCTGGGGAGTGGGCCTGGTGCTCCTGCTGGGGGTTGGCATGGGGTTGTGGAACATGCCATCGGGTGTGCCGTTGTCGGTGCCGGGATTGCTGGCCGCGTTGGGTCTGCCCGAAACGGTCTGGCGGCCGCTGCGGGCACTCTTTCCCGTGGCACCTGTGCCGGTCGTCCAGGGTTCCCCGACCCCTTCGACCGGGCCGTCAGCGGGTGTGGTTGGGGAAAAACCTCCGGTCAAAATGGATATTCATCCCTCGGTTGCCCCATCCGGGTCAGCAGTGCCCCCGGTAACACCCTCGGCAACGCCCCCGGCGACATCCACGACCACTCCTTCGACGACACCCCCGGCTGCGGTCGATGCCACCGCCGCGCCAGTCGCCGCAACCGTCTCTCCCCCCCCGGTGCCGGATAGCGGGTTGATTTGGCGCGCCTCCTATCCTGTCATGCTCCCTCTGCCCTCTGAGAGTGAGAAACACCCCTCGAAAAAAACGGCCACGTCGGGCCAACAGCCCCGCCCGAACGGCAAGGCCAAACCGGCCAAGCCCCCCGTGTCCGATTCCACTGTCAGCCAGGCCGATGCCCGGCGTGAGCCATCGGACGATTCTGCCCAACGGACCGCCCGCACGGCACATACGGAGGAGGCGATTGAGAAAAATCGGGCGGATACGGTGTTGTCGCGGGCGCGGGCAGCGTTGATTCAGGGGGATTTGTCCCGAACGGGCGACATTTTGCAGGAAGTCCCCCCCGCATTGACCGATACGGTGGATTATCTCACCATTCGGGCGGCCTGGCATCAGCAGTCCGGTGATTTTGCGCAGGCGGCGGAGAGTTATCGGCACCTGATCGAACGGGAACCCGAACGGGGCCGCTGGTGGCTGGGCATGGCCATCTCCCTGGAACGTCTGGGCCAGTCTCATGAGGCGGCGGCCGCCTATCTGGAGGCGGAGGCCCATCGGGATCTGGATGGCTCCGTGCGCCGCTTTGTCCGGGAACGGTTGGCCAAATTGAGTCAGCAGGAGGATCACCCATGAACACGCGGCCTGGCCTTGATCATCTTTTCGGCCATTCC
>CAIWLA010000429.1 GCA_903913345.1 uncultured Magnetococcales bacterium
AGATGATCTCCCTGGACCCTCAATTATTGCACTTTTGATTTAGAATCGGAATGACATGGTTTGAAGGCGGGGACTCTCATGCACGAGCGTCTACCGAAGGAGATCACCGAGCTTTTCTCTTGCTGAACCGCCATGGTGTCGAGCGGAGAATTTTCCTTTTGGCGTATCATCCTCCTCCACTGCCCGTTTTTCCGGGTCCAGAGGAGAGACCCCCATCCGCCACTCAAAGCCGATTGGTATTGACCATGCACAACACCCCTTCCACCCGATTGACCGCCAGAAAGAGCTGAACGGGCCGATCCCAGGTGCCGCAACAGGTATCGTATACCGCCCGCAACGCGGCTTCATCCTCCACCACCACCACTTTCAATGGCATCTCCCGCCGCTCCTGTTTTTCCTCCCCATCCACCGCCGACACCAGATCCCGGCGACGGCGCAGGAAAACCTCCACCGAGGCACGGGAGATCCGCCGATGCCCACCAACCGTCTTCCAGGCCTGCAACACCCCCTTCTCCACCCAATTCTGGATGGTGCGCGCATCCACCTCCAGTAATTCAGCCGCCTGCCGGGTCGTCAAAGAACCATCTTCCTTCTCTTTCATGATCGGTTTTCCTTATTGGCCATTTTCAGACGTTTGACGGGGCAAGCCACCGGTATCGGTCCCTCCCTGTTTGCTCATTTTGATATTTTAAAATATAAATAGTTCCCCATTTTTTGAAAAAATGTGGCCGGTCCTTGCAGGAGAGAATAGCGGTCCGAGATCAGGCCACGTCTGGCGTCCATCCTCGGATCAGGCATGGAATCGAGCAAGACAAAAGGTCACATTCCTGGTCTGACCAGGAAGGCAAGATGATCCGGCTGTTTCAAACAAAAATGGAATAAAAACAATGAGAAGAGAGGAGCAGAAAACAGACGCCGCTACTTGAAGGACTGCACCAGAGAACCCACCACCAACGCCCAACCATCCACCAGGACAAACAGAATCAACTTGACCGGCATGGAAATCACCAACGGCGGCAACATCATCATACCCATCGACATGACCACACTGGCCACCACCATGTCAATGATCAGAAAGGGGAGATAGATCATGAAACCAATCTGAAAGGCGGTCTTCAGTTCGGATATCATGAAGGAGGGAATGAGCAGACGCAACGGCACCTCATCAGGACTCTGTGCCCTCTGCACCCCGGAGAGACGGAGAAAAAGGGCCAAATCCTTTTCGCGGGTCTGACGCACCATGAAACCGCGAATGGGCACCAGGGCACGGTCCAACGCCTGCTCTTCGGAAATCTGCTTGTCCAGATAAGGACGCAACGCCTCATCATGAACCCGATCAATGACCGGACCCATGATAAAAAAGGTCACAAACAAAGAAAGGGCAATCAATACCTGGTTGGGCGGCTGGCCCTGCAAACCCATCGCCTGCCGGACAAACGACATGACCACCACCACACGGGTGAAAGAGGTCACCATGATCAACAGACTGGGGGCCAACGACAACAGGGTCATCAGGGCCAAAATCTGCAACCCAACCCCCACCTGCTCTGGGTCCATCTTGCCCGCTACACCACCGGAGGAAAAAGTGACCCCCGGCAGGGTGAGATCCGCCGACCAACCCCACTCCGGCATCACCCAGAACAACAGGGCCACCACCAGCCCCAAAAAAAGGGCCGATCGGCTGTTTCTCCAACTCACCGCCGCAAACCCCGGTCAACCAGCGACGGTTCATCCTCATGAACACCCCGCACCGGACGACCCTTGGGCAATACCAGATCCACCGCCGGTTCCTCCTCCTCTTCCACCAGATCCCCCTCCACCAGATCCTCCTCCGTGAGTTCGGCCAACAGAGTGACCTGCTCCCGGGTAACGCCAATCAGCCAATAGCGGGCACCCACCCGAATCAGACGTACCCCCACCCCCGGAGCCAGATTGCGCCCATCCTCGAGAAAAATGGGACCATCCCCCCGCCACTGCGGTCGAAAACGCTTGCCCAGACGCACAACAAAGACGGCCAGAACCACCAGAACCACCAGGGCCGCTGCCACCTTCCAGGGTGCCTCACCCAACAACTCGGAAGAGGAGGCCATCCGGGTCTCAGGAATCAACCCCTTGCCCTCCGTCGGGGCGGACGTGCCAGCCGCCGGAGCCGCCTTGTTGATGTCCACAGCGGCCACCTTGCCCTCCGCATGGGCCACCGACCACCCAGACCCCAGACAGGCAGAAAAACCGACCAGAAGAGAGAGGACAAAAAGGAGCCGCCAGACACCCCCTGAACGCATCATCAGCGCAAATTCTCCAACCGTTCCGCCAGGGAGACAATATCCGTGATGCGGATGCCCAGCTTGTCCTTGATCATCACCACTTCACCATAGGCCAAAAGCCGGTCGTTGACATGGATCTCCAGAGGCTCATCCGCCTCTTTTTCCAGTTCGATCAAGGAGCCTTTGTTCAGTTTGAGCAAATCCCGGATCTGCATGCGCACATGGCCCAGACGCACAGAGACATTCAGGGGAACATCCATCAGGAGTTCCATGTTTTTGGGGATCGCTTCCTCTTCGAAACCAGAATCGGACAATTTCATCTCTCCAGTATCCCAATTCAAGAAAATCTACGGCTTTTCCTCTTGTATGCGGGTCACACGCAACACCCGCCGACCATCCACCACACCCGCCAGGCCGTGAAATTTGACCACACCCTCCACCTCCACCGGCATTTCAGCGGCAATGTCACGACTGAGGGCCATGACATCCCCCACCTGAAGCCGCAACATGTCCTGCACCCGCATGGTCTCCCGCGAGACAACCGGAGAGACCCGCAAAGAGACCAAACCCAACTGCTGATGCATGGAATCCATCCAGGCCGAGGCCCCCTCCACCTGATCCCTCTGGAAACCCACCTTGAGTTGCTGTTTGAACAGCTCCAGGATGACAGAGGGATAACAAATGGTCAGCGTCCCCTCCGTATCCCCCACCTCCACCCCAAAGGTGATCAAAAAGACCGTCTCATCCAGGGGAACCACCGCCGCAAATTGCGGCTGATTCTCCCAACGGGTCATGACCAGACGGAAAGAGGCATCCATCTTTTTCCAGGCCAGCTCAATCTGCTCCCGCGTGACCTCCATCACCCGGTCAATCACCTTCATCTCGAAGGGAGAAAAATTGCGCAACGGCCGCTCCGAAGAGCCTGCCCCACCAAAAAAGCCCTCCAGTATGTGGTACATGACATCACCACTGATGGCAATCAGGCTCATGGACTGGGAGGGTTCCACCCGCAAAATATTGATAAAAATGGGTGGGTCCAGAGAATGCAAAAAACGACCAAAAATCTGGTTGGTCGTGGCTTTGGGTTGGACATGAACCTCCCGTCCCACCTTCTGGCTCAATTTGAAGGAGAGTTGCGAGGCCAAATGTTCGTTGATCATGTCGAGTCCGGGCATGGCCCCCACCCGGATCGCGGTCCTCTGACCAAAGAAGAAAGGGGTCACTTTCTTCTCTTCTTTGGGCTTTTCCTCCCGTCCGGTGGGGGCATCCAGGTCGATGGATCCCTCCTCCAACCCCTGCATCAGGGCATTGATCTCTTCCTCTGACAGGATCTGCGTCATGGGCGTATTCTTGGGATCGGGCAGTGCTACTGAATGACAAATTCGGTAAAATAGACACGGGCTATCGTACCGTTGACCAATAACGCATTGATGCGGGAGAGCAACTCCTCCCTCAGGCGAAACTTGCCCTCCAGGGACTGCAACTCCTGAAAGGTCTTGGAGGTCAACAGTGCCAAAATGACATCCTGCATCTGGGCCGAACGCCGGTCCAATTCCGACTTCAGATCGGGGGCACTCATCTCCAACTGGATGGTCGCCTTGAGATAACGGCTCCCCTTGGGTTCATTCAGATTGACCACAAACGGCTCCAGCTTGTACATGTCCCCCACCATGGCATTGGTATCCTTGGCCACATCACCGGCCTTGGGTTCCGGTTGCAGTGCCTTGGCCTCCTCCACCTGCTTTTCCGCCTTGCTGCCGCCCATCATGTAACCACCGCCCGCACCCAGCAGGAGAGCGACCACCGGGATGATAATCTTCAACAACCCGCCGCCGCCGCCCGATTCCTTCGCTTCCTTCTCTGCCTCTTCCGCCATGGCCTGATCCCTTCCCTCTTTAGTTGGAACCGCGTTCGTTCCCTGTTGAGCAGCACCGCCGCCGAATCCTTATCGCCCGGCATCGGCCCCCGCCCGCATGCAAGGGCATCCATCAATGGCAACCCTCACGGCGGACAGGATAACCCCCTGTGCGGAAGAATGCAATACCTAGACTGACAAAATTACACACACCTCATCCATTACCGTTTGAGGGAGAGCAACTCCTCCAACATGCTGTCCACCACCGTGACCACCCGCGAGTTGGCCTGGAATCCCCGCTGCGTGGCAATCATCTGCACAAACTGCCCCGACAGGTCCACATTGGACTGCTCCAACGAGTTGGAGACAACGCTGCCAAAACCACCATCCTTCGGTGTCCCCGGCAACGGTTGCCCGGAGGCACTGGTCTCCGCAAACAGATTGCCACCCTTCTGGGACAGGTTTCCCTGGTCGGCAAAGTTGACCAGACCCACCCGATACAGTCGTTTGCTCTGGCTGTTGGTATAGCTGCCCGTGATGACACCCGTTGCGTCAATGCTGATCTTGCTGATATTGCCCGTGGTATAACCGTCCTGGTCCAGTTTGGTCGTGGCAAACCCACCCGATACACTCGTGGTACTGCCAATCGCGCTCGTGACGACATCCGACTTCGCAGTGGTCACCAGGGTCGGATCATATTTCAGATCCGTTGTCTGTTTCTTGGAAAAATCATTGGTGGAATCCCCCATCGGGTCCGTGGCCTGGCCAAAATCGATGAGAATATCCTGAGGGTTTGCACCGCCTGCAAACTGGACGAGCAAGGGCGTCGAACCTTCCTCTGCCAACCGGCCATTGGAGTCAAACTGCAATACCCCCGCCGTATAGGTGGCACCGGTGGGCGAAGGCACGTTGGGGTCAGAGGGCAAAGCGATCAGACTCGTATCCCTGTCAACACCCCCCTGGGCGGGATCCAGATCATTTTTCTGCACCGCCGCCTGCCAATTCCAGTTCGTCTCAGAGACCCGTTGAAACTGGATGCTCATGTTGTGGCCAACCCCAAAAGAGTCAAAAACCCGCACCGACGTGGAAAAACTGTAGGTGGAGGGATCGTTGGGGTTGATGGTCGGAGGCGGGTTGGAAAAAATCTGCACCGAGGGATCCAGGTTGGCATTCACCACCACCTTGGTGGTCGCCTGGGGACTGAGCATATCGTTGGGTCCGGGCAACGTGATATCGGAGGTGCCCGTCAGGTTGGTATTGCCCTGGTCATCAATCTTGTATCCCTGCAAAATCAACCCACCCGGATTCACCAGGTGGCCTTTGCTGTCCTGGGTAAAATTGCCTGCCCGCGTATAAAACATGTCCTCCCCGCTCGCACCCGGATCCGATCCAATGGCACCGGTCGGATCCCTGACCTTGAAAAAACCATTACCATTGATGGACATATCGGTCACACTGGCCGAAGGGGCAAACGAGCCTTGCGTCATATCCTGCGTCACCCCGGCCAAACCCATCCCGGTCCCGACCTGGGTGGTACTCCCGGCCGCACCGCCACCGTTGCCAACCGTCTGAATCAACACATCCTGAAAGGAGGCCGAACTCGATTTGAAGGCAATGGTATTGGAATTGGACAGGTTATTGCCAATCACCGTAATGGCCTCACTCATATTGCTCAGGGCCGAGGCACCGGCATACATGGCTTGCGTAATGGACATATTATTCTCCTAAACCCCGTTGACTGTGCAGCTTGAACACCCCGTGCCACCACAAAGGACAAACTGCCCGGACTTTTATTCTGTTTAACCTATGAACCCGACGTGGCCGCCAGTTCCACACGATGCACGTCCGTCAAGGCCACCTGCTTGCCACTGAGATCCAGCATGATGTTGCCGGACCCATCATTGACCACACCCGTCACCTTTTGCGAGGAGAGGGTGGTGGCCAACTGGCGGGTGCCATCGCTCCCCACATAGGAGACAACAAAGTTGTACGGTCCATCCGGTCCCGAAATACCGTTGATGAGCTGTTTTTGATCACCGGTCTGCATGTTTTGCAGGGTGGTCTCGTTCACCAACTGACCCGATGGATTGTAGATATCCACCGTGGCATTGCCCGCCACCGGCATGGTAAAGCCAACCGTTGCCACCCCTCCCTGCACGGTGGTCTGATTGCCGGGCACCACCACCTGCTTGCCCATATAGGAGACCGCCAGGTTCATCGCCCCCCCACTCTGCGCGGAGAGCAACTGTTGCAGCAGGGTGTTGGTCTGATTCTGGGCATCCAGACTGCTGAACTGCGCCATCTGGCTCGTAAAATCGGTATTGGACTGCGGGCTGAGCGGATCCTGATATTGCAACTGAGTCGTCAGCAACTTCAAGAAATCGGTCTTCAGTTGTGCAGGCGTCTGTGTGGTACTGCTGGTCGTGCTGCCTGTTGTGTTGGCCGATGTACTGCTGGCCACGGTCGGAATATAGGCAGCGGCGGCTGCGGCGGTTGTCGTCATGCGGGTCTCTCCTTGAACTACTCTCAATAAATCCTATTCAACGGCATTCTTGGTCACATATTCACGGCCATACCCTAGACGATAATACTGACGCCATCGGTGGCAGAAATGAGGGTTCTTCCCTTCTCATCCGATCCCTTCACCGTGGAGGGATCCGGCACCACCGGGTTTGCGCCACGCCCCATCCCCCCCTCCTGCGCCCCCCGCTCACCCGCAAATCCCCACTGGGCAGCGGCCTGATTGTCCGGTTGCTGATCCCCCACCTGGACCGTGACATCCCCGAAACCCATCTCCTGACGCGCCAGGGCCTCCTTCAATTGCGGCATCTGCCGGTTCAGGAGATCCCGCGTGGCGTCCGAATCAGTGGTGATCAACAGGTGGACCTGATTTTGTGCATCCACACGCAACCGCAGATCGATGGACCCCAAATCCTCCGGATGTAACGTGACCCGCATCTGCTCGGTCGCCCCCCCACGGGAAAGCACCCGCATCCGTCCCACCCGATCCATCAACTCATCCGCAAATTGGGGCGAGTTGGGCGATAACGGCGCGCCGGAACCGGAGACCGGATCCCCCTTGCCGTTGGTCGCAACGCGCAAACCCGCCGCGCCATCCCCCACCGACGAGATCGTCTCCACCGGATTGATCTCTGCCGTGCCCCCGCTGGTCCGATCGCCCGACCCAGCCCGCATCATGCTCTCCGCCAATACCGCCAGACCGGCACTGGGCAGGATGGCGGCCGTCGTCCGTATCCCCGCATCCGTCCCATCCGGCATCCGTTGCCCCTCTGGAGGCGGTGGCCCGCCGATCCCCAGGGCCGCCAGTTTTGCCAGCAACTCCTCCGGCGACAACGGGGCCTGACTCATATCCTGACCCGCACCCTGATCCGCACCGACCGCCACGGAGGAGGAGATCGGTGCCGCCTGCTCTGGCACCCCCACGGGACCAACCCCCTCGGTCCCCTGTGGATCAACCCCCTTCGGCCTGGCCGGACCCTGCTTCTGATTGGCCTGGTCAACGGCACCCACCGACCCTTTTCCATCGGCCTTGGCGTGGAGATCCGACGCGGCGGATTTATCTGCCTGGGCGGTCGCGGCATCCTCTCCGGGAGGCTTTTTGTGCCGGGTCCGCTCGGTCTGGCCTTTCTTGAGTCGAGAGGCCTCCTCTGTCTTGGCCTCGTCTGCCTGAGTGGCATCGGCTTTGGCCGCATCGGACTGCGTATTATGGCTCGCCTGGGTCGCCTCCTCGTCGGATGGGCCTGCCTTGGGCAGAGCCACCTTTGACGGATCCGTCCGGTCGGACATGGCACGACCCAGCGTGGCATCAAAAGTGGGATTGACCGCACGGGCGGCCGCCGCCAGAGAGGAGGCAGAGCGGCTCAATACAGCGAGCGCATCCACACCGGACGAAGAGACGGACGAAGAGAGCGTCGAAGGGGTCATCAGGCAGATACCTCAATCGTGGAACAACACACATCAAGATCGATTCACCAGACGCTGAAGCAACCGATATGCCACAACATAAACGATTGAAATGAATTGATTTTTTGTTTGTCTGTCACAGACGGCAGGGGAGAAATGGCTGGAAACGGAAAGAAAGTCCGGGAGGGGGCGGCAGTTTCTTCCCCCCTCCCGGTTTTGCCCGATGGGCTACAGGCAGGAGACCAACTCTTGAATAATCTCGCTGGCGGGCTGAATGGATTTGACCAGACCCACGCTTTGACCGGCCATGACCGAACCGTATTCCACATCGCCGTCGATGGCGGCCCGCCGCAGGGCACCCACCCAGAAATGTTCCAGTTCCAGTTGGGCCTCCTTGCGCTCCTTGCGGCCGGCACGCACCTCTTCAATCAATTCCAACTGCTTCTGGTTGAAGAGGGCCGTCCCCTTGTTGGCCAAAGCCCGGACCGGAATCACCGGCAAAATGGGATCAAACTGGGCGGTCACCACGGCATCACGGGACTGGGCGCGCAGAAAGGCCTGTTTGAAATGGTCGTGGGCGATGCACTCCGTGGCGCACACAAAGCGTGTGCCCAGTTGACAACCCGCCGCCCCCATCCCCACCAGACTGGCGACCATTTTGCCGTTGGCAATCCCCCCCGCCACAAAGACCGGCACCGTATCCACCTGATGCAAAATTTCCTGGACCAGGACACCGGTCGCCACCGGCCCGACATGGCCACCCGCCTCATGTCCCTCAATGATCAAGGCCGAGGCCCCGCGCCGGACCAACCGTTGCCCCAACGCCAAAGAGGGGGCAAAAACGATCACCTTGACCCCACCATCCCGGAGCGCGGAGAGGGTCTCCTGTTCCGGCAGTCCCCCCGCCAGAATGCAGTGTCCAACCCCCTCCTCGATCACCATGCGGACCAGTTCGGGCAGTTCCGGGTGCATGGTGATCAGGTTGACTCCAAACGGGGCCGCCGTCCGCTCCCGGGTGGCACGAATCTCCTGACGCAACAAGGCAACCGGCATCCCCCCACCCGCCAGAACCCCAAAACCGCCCGCATTGGAGATGGCAGAGACCAGATTGCGCTCGGACAACCAGGACATGGCCCCACCCAGAATGGCATGACGCACCCCCAGAAAGGTACACCCTCTGACCCAGGATTCCGGCAGCGGTAGACGACTCATCGATCGATACTCCTCCCTTGTGTGGTGGGCGTCCGGCAGGAACGGCCTAAAGACGCCACAAAAAAAAGACCGGGCAAAGCCCGGTCATACCGTCACCCTCAACCCATCGCCTCAGGCGGCGGCCGCATCTTCCAGCTCAGGCAGCATCTGCTCAGGAAGCACCACTGGATCAGAGGCCATCTCACGCGGCCTGGTCCGGCGCGACTCCGGGATCAGACAGACCTTCAACCGATCTTCCAGGCGATTCAAGGCCCACTTCGGATCAATGTTGACCAGGGAGCAGATCCAGTTGAAGGATCCAGGTTCCATGGAGACAGAGTGAAACCACTTTTTCAATGTGCGATAATCATAACGAAATACGGGATCTTCCATGATGGTCGGATCCTGACGATACCGCTCCAGGGCAACCAGATCACGCACGGCCCGGTCCATGACCGCCATCCACAAGTGCGTATCATTATTGTCGCAGATCGGCTCGTTGACCACTTCCGAAACCATTGATTTCTTCATAGGGACGCTCAACCTCTTCGTAGTAAGGTGTTCCAGCTTTTCCAGGTTTTACCCAAACCAGGGGGGCAGGGCCACAGACAACCAACCCTTTATTGACCAAGCCAACCGGGCACAGGAGACTGTACGGCGCAACAGAAACCTCCCCAGGACGGCCAACGCTCCAAATCCCAGGTGCCTCAAACCACCGACCTGACCTCCAACCCGCAACGGTGCCACCCCCCCCCGCTGCACCCAACAGGGCACCCAATCAACCAACTGGGGGGGAATGTAGCAAATCGTATCGGAAAAGGGTACAAAAAAATGCACCCATCCGAAAAAAATCAAATTGACCGGTTTGACCCGACTGGAAACAATTTGTTATCATTTTGTTTTTACTGTTAATATTATTCAATCCAGGTCGGCAACCGCCCGCCGCACATCCCATGGATGTCACGCAATGTATCGCCTGTTATGGTCAAAAATGGGATCTCGCCGGTTGAATTGCGCCCCCTCCCTCCGGGTTTACGCCAGCGGACTGTTGCCCAGGGCATTAAACGGCGTTGACTTCTCCATTTTAACCGTTATCCTTGTGCGGTACTGTTTTCTGCTCCATCCGATGGGTGATTTTAAAAGGGGTAATCGTTATGTCCGGCACTATTTCCATTGCACGCACTGATCATGAAACCACCATCAGCATCAAGGGTCGGTTCAACTTCGAGATGCACTCCCAGTTTCGGGCGGCTTACCAGGAAGAGACGATGGACAAAAGCCGCAGCCGGCGTTTTGTCATCGACCTGACCGGCACCGAGTATATCGACTCTTCCGCCTTGGGCATGTTGCTCCTGTTGCGCGAAGAGGCCGGCACCAACGAGGCCGACATTGAGATAGCCAATGCCCGCCCGGAAATTCGCAAAATTTTGGAAACAGCCAACTTTCAGCGTCTGTTCAAAATCATGTAGTTCGGTCTCTCAAGAGGGGCGGCAGCCCGGCGGATGATCCAAAAAACGGGATGTACAACGGGAAATGAAAATCCTGATCGTCGATGATGACCGCATCAACAGCACAATTCTCAACCGCCTCTTGAGCCGGGAAGGTCATCAGGTGCTCTCTGCGGAGGATGGCCAGGCCGGGGTGGAGATGTTTGCCAGCGAGCGACCGGAGTTGGTCCTGATGGACATCCGAATGCCGCGCATGAATGGCTATGAGGCGGCCCGGGAGATCAAGCGCATCAGTTCCGACCGGTTTGTGCCGGTCATCTTCCTGACGGCTGTCACGGATGAGGAGGGGCTTGTCCAGTGCATTGAGTCGGGCGGGGATGATTTTCTGACCAAGCCGTTCAACCGCACCCTCCTCCAGGCCAAGATTGAGGCCATGGAGCGCATTCGGCGTCTGCACACGGAGTTGCATGC
>CAIWLA010000430.1 GCA_903913345.1 uncultured Magnetococcales bacterium
CCCATAAGACCATCCATACTGCCGCTTGCGGGCGTTCCAGTCATAATCCACCCAACTGTTGCCCCGCCCACCGGGATCAAAGCCGAAGGTGGGATCCCCCCACCGGGAGGCCTCCCAGGGATCATACAGACGATAGGGCAGGTAACGCCGTTCACCGGAAGCCGCAGCAGCCCGACCCGATTGATGCGAACGCTCCTCATCCCGGTCTGGACGGGCTGGAATCGCCTCCGAACGGGGCACAGAACGGTCCGCAGAACGACCCTCTTCCGGGGACGATCCCTTCTTGTCTCCCTCCTGCACCTGCCGCATGAACGATCCGACAAACTTGCCGAACCCCTGCCCCATGGCACTCAGCTCCTTTTCGGAAGGAGGCTCAGCCGCCACAGACAGAGAGGGGAAAAGAGGGGCCACCAGGAGAAAAAACACCGACCAGCCAATCGGCCAACCCGGAGGCAAAATAGTCCACAATCGATTTTTCACGTTGTCTTTGGGATCCGCAAAACCCAACGGGTGGAAAAGAAAGATCTCTCACTGCCCGATTATCAACACTTATAGCGCACAATACCAGGGAAAAAAGATGGAAAACGAAACATCAGAATATTATTAAAATCTAATATACCACCGACAGAGAGTGGATGCAACAAAAAAATGGGCCGGATGAACAAAATGGAGACATTATTTTGTCGCTCCCCCTGAAGGAGGCGGTGGCGCGGGCAGAACCACCTTTTGGTATCCAGAAGGGAGCTCAAACAGATGGGCAGGCTGAGAACCTTCCCGAATATGGTGCATCTCCACGGTCAGTCCATCAGCGTAGGTTTCGCGGATGGCGATATTCAGTCGGGGATCGACCCACAACTGGGCATACGGGGATTCCCCCTTCTCATCCACAAAATCGACCGACCAGTGTACGGTGGAACGGTTGTCAAAATTCGCGTTCCCCATTTTTTTGCAACGAAATTTTTTGTTGCGGCACGGGCTGTTTTCATCTTCTGGAAGGGGTGGCCACTCCAGGGAGAGGCCGGCACGCTCCATATAGGCCTGCTGCTTGGGAAACACCGTCCAAACCCTCTTGCTGTCCGGCTTGAAGATCATCCATACCGGCTGATTGTTCTGATGACTCTCGGTACGAATGCCATCATGCCCCACATACATCATGCCACTGCTGGGCAATTCGGGATGGGTGGCATCGCTACGGGTCACCTCGGCGGAAAATTCAACCAATTGTCTCGGGGTCGCCCAACCGACACCCGGAAAGTGGCCAACCACCAGCAACAGTAAAAAAACCGTCCATCTGTCCATGTTCAGGGTGCATCCCACCAACCATCACTCCCATCATAGTAATACGGAGGAACCCGACGCCGACCGCTCCGACTTCCGAACCGATCTTCATAAGAGTAGGAAGGCGAAGGGTAGGAATCCCGTCGCCGATAATCGCGATCTGGTGAATAGGGATATTCCCAGCTGTTGCGCTCGCCACGCAGATCACCCTCCGGTGCGGACCAGGTGCCCTCTTCCGGTGCATCATACGACCGGGAGGAACGACGACCATTGGCATACCCCTCCCGAGGCAGTCGGCGGTCCAGATCCTCGTTGCGCCATTCCGGCGGCACCTCACCCCAGGGCCGGTTGTCATAACGACCACGGCGTTCGGTCGCATCCCGATCCTCCGACCACTCACGGGGGGGAGGCGATCTCCTCCGGGTATTCTCCTCCGGAAACGGTTCGGTCTGGGAACGACTGTTGCGGTCAGAACGCCAACGATCCTCTTCGCGGTTTTTTTCCGGGACAAAGGCCGGATCCTGGGCCGGGTTCAAGCGAAAAAATCCCGCACCCCAATCGGGCGAACCGGCCACCCCCCATCCCGGCCAACACCAGACGGCCCCCAGAAGGGAGAGAAAGAGAACCAGCGGGCGAACACCAGGGGTGTACGCAGAAGGGCGGCCTGTCGGTCGAAGGTCCGGTACAGGCAGCATCTAATGGGAATCCTCGCTGGCCGATTCATCCCGTGCCGGCTTCAGACGAATACCGCGTCGTCCACCCCCCTCTTTCTTGGCTTGTGCGTCCGCGAGGGCCATTTCCGATGGCCTCTCATCGACCCCATTGGGGGCCTCCGCGGGGTGCTCCACCTCCATCTGGTCCGGTGCCCTCTCCGGTACCGGGGGAGGTTCTGGAGGCTCCTGGGTGTTCATGGCTCCAAACCGAATGGCCCCAAACTCCTCTTCCGTGCCATTCATCCCGGTCTCTCCCTTCGTCACCCTACCCACCACCACACCGGTGGTCTGGATCGCCTCCGAGGTTGGCGTCTCTACCCGGATCGATTTGGGATAGGGGGCCTTGGGTGTGACAAAGGCGCGGCGGGCACTGACGCAACCCAACGGAATGACCAGAAGCGTCAAAACCGTGGAGATCAGGGAGCCAAACAACAGGGAGATGGCCATCCCCTGGAAAATAAAATCGCCCAGAATGACGGAAGATCCCGCAACCAGTGCCAATGCCGTGATCACGATCGGACGGGTTCTGGCCTTGCAGGAGAGGATGACCGCCTCCCGGACCGAAACCCCTTTCAAAATTTCCTGCTGGGTAAAGTCCACCAGCAGAATGGAGTTGCGGACGATGATACCGGCCAGGGCGATAAAACCGATCATGGAGGTGGCGGTAAATTTGGCGTTCAACAACCAATGACCGGGGACAATCCCCAACAGGGTCAGCGGAATCGGTGCCATGATGATGGCCGGCAGGATAAAGTTGCCAAACTCCCACACCACCAGCATATAAATCAGAATCAGCGCGACCCCAAAGGCCAGACCCATGTCCCGGAAGGTTTCATAGGTCACCGTCCACTCACCCGTCCATTCAAAACCGGACTTGTCATAGTTTTTGGGTGGACCCATAAACTCCCCGCTCATCTTGACGCCGTCCGGGGTGGTATACTGCTTCAGGAGTGCTTCCACCTCAAACATGCCATAGATGGGGGCATCCAGCTTGCCCATCACCTCACCGGTGACATACTCCACCGGGCGCAAATCCTTGTGAAAGATCAAGTCATCTTTCATGCTTTTGACAAACCGTCCCATCTCGCCGAGGGGAACGGTGTCCCCTTTGGGGGTCGTGATCGGCAGATCGGAGAGGGCGGAAATTTTGGAACGCACCTCCAGCGGCACCTGGATGACAATGTAGGTCGGCTCCAGGACCGAACCGCGCTTGACATCACCCAACTGGGCACCGCCCATGGCCATGCCCAGGTTGCGATTGATCGCATCCACGGTGACGCCACGGCGTATCGCCTTTTCCGTATCCACCTCAAACCGCCACATTTCATGGGGTTTTTGCATATAGCTGTCCACATCGACGATGGTATCGGTCTTTTTGAACAGACCCATCATATCCTCCGCCACCCGACGCCGGGTATTGGCATCCGGTCCGGTAATCTCGGCCACCACCGACTGGAGAACGGGCGGTCCGGGGGGCATCTCCACCACCTGCACCACCGCGCCCAGCTTGCTGGCCATCGGTGTCAACAGCCCGCGCACCTCGACGGCAATATCGTGACTGGTCCGTTTCCGTTTGCTCTTGTGGATCAGTTGGACCTGAATATCCGCCTCCCAGGAGTTGCGACGCAGATAATAATGGCGCACCATGCCATTAAAGTTGAACGGCGAGGCCGTACCGATGTAGGTCTGCAACGCCGTCACTTCGGGCACCTTGTCGCGAATCAGGGTGGTCATTTGTGCGGCCAGATTGGCCGTCTTGGGCAGGGCGGTCCCCTCCTCCAGCTTGAGGACCACATCAAATTCCGGCTTGTTGTCCAGCGGCAGGATCTTGACCGTCACGGCGTTCGTGTAAAAGAACAACAGTGACAGGAAAAATCCCCCCACCAGGAAGGCCATGAAGCCCCAACCCTTGCGCGGATTGTCCAGCAGTTGGGTGATCGTCGAACGATAAAAACCCTCCAGCTTTTCCGATGTCTCCTGTTCCTTTTCCGAGTGGCTGTGCAGGGAGCGCATGCTCGGTTTGATCAACATGGCCAGCCAGGGGGTGAAGATGAAGGCGGCAAACAGGGAAAAGAGCATCGCCACCGACCCCAACGCCGGTATGGGCCGCATGTACGGCCCCATCATGCCACTGACAAAGCCCATGGGCAGCAGGGCGGCAATCACGGTAAAGGTGGCCAGAATGGTGGGATTGCCCACCTCACGCACGGCATCAACGGAGATGACGGGACAACACTTGTCTTCCAACAGCCAACGACGGTAAATATTTTCCACCACCACAATGGCGTCATCCACCAGGATACCGATGGAAAAGATCAGGGCAAACAGGCTGACCCGATCGATGGTATACCCCATGACCCAGGCGGCAAACACCGTCATCAGGATCACCACCGGAATGACAATCAGGGTGACGAGAGCCGGTTTAAGCCCCAGGGAGTACCAGACCAGCAAGGTCACCGCCAGCGTGGCCACCATCAGCTTGAAGAGCAGTTCATTCACCTTTTCGTTGGCGGTCTCCCCATAGTTGCGGGTGACGGAGACCTGCACATTTTTGGGAATCAGGCGGCCTTTCAGCTCCTCCACCTTCTCCAGAACCCCCCGCGCCACGGAAACACCATTGGACCCTTTTTTCTTGGCCACCGCAATGGTCACCGCCGGCAAACCGTCCGCCACTGCCGATCCATCCGGCCGGGAGGCCCCGGTGGTATAGGTGACCAATTGGCTGGTCTCTTCCGGTCCGGCAAAGACATCCGCCACATCACGCACAAAAATGGGGGAGTTGCCCCCGCGTACCCACGATCAGACGACCCACATCCTGGGCGGTCTTCAAAAAGGAGCCGGTATAAACACTGAATCCCTGATCACCCGATTCCACCTTGCCCAGGCCGGTTTCGCTGTTGGCCGTCTTGATGGTCTGGGCAATCTGGTCCAGGCTGATTCCGTACCCGGAGAGCCGTTCCGGAAAGACCTCGACCCGGATTTGCTCGGTCCGTCCACCCACGATAAAGCCTTGACTGGTATTGGGCACCTCGTTGAGCTGTTGCAACACATCCAATGACAACGCCCGCAGGGCGGCATCATCCACATCCGACGACCAGAGGGTCAGGGTGACCACCGGGACATCGTCCACCGCTTTGGGTTTGATCAGGGGTTCCGGGACACCGGGTGGAATTTTATCCTTGTTGGAGTGGATTTTGTCATACAGCTTGACCAGTGACGCCTCCATGTCCTGCCCGACGACAAACTCGACCGTCACCATGGCCATCCCCTGTTGCGAGGCGGAATAGACATGCTTGACCCCCGCAATCTCGCTCATGATCCGTTCCAGAGGATCGGCCACCAACGTGGCCACCTGCTCGGAGGAGGCCCCCGGATACTGGACAAAGACATCCACCATCGGTACGGAAATTTGCGGATCTTCCTGACGGGGGGTAAAAATCAAGCCCAGAATCCCCATGCCCAGACAGGCAAACAACAACAGGGGCGACAGAGGAGAATGGATAAACATTTGGGCCATACTGCCGGCCACCCCAAGCTGTTTCGCCCCTTTCCGCCGCTCCTCAGGAGGGGGTGGCATGTCAGATTTGCTGAAAAATTTGCCCATCGGTTGATAACCCGTTCCATCCAAGAGAGATTATTGCCATGGAATCCTGACGGAAAAAACCGTTTTCATAAACGGTCCATCCCTGCGACCCCGCAACCCGGAAAACCGTCAACCGGTCCCCTCAGCGGGCCGGTGGCTTGCCATTCTCGGTGCCGCTTTGTTCCTTCCATCCCGAAGCGGCGGCACTTTGCGAGGGGTTGGCCAAAATTTGCTCACCCACTTGCAGACCGGAAAGGACGCTGACCGTTTTGTCATCGACAAATCCACCCAGACGGACCATGCGCAACTCCGGCTCCTTGCCCCCGCTGACCACCATGACGGCGGGCAGACTGCCACGCCAGAGAACCGCCGATTTCTGGATGACCGGCATGTTTTTGATCGGCGTGGTAATGTCTGGAATCATCACCTCGGCATACATGCCGGGACCACCCGGCGCATCCTTGGGCAGATCCAGCTTGACCGTCACGGTGTGTCGCTGGGAATCGGCCATGGGATAAATCTGGGCCACGCGGGTTTCAATACGGGCATCCCCCACATCCAGCTTGGCCGGAATCACCATATCCTTCTTGATGCCGGGCATCAAGCGGGCCGGAACATCCACCTTGACTTGCAGGGTGCGCGTATCGGCATAGGCCAACAGCGGCGTACCGGGCTGTACCGTATCCCCTTTTTCCACACTTTTGGTGATGATGACCCCCGGAAAGGGTGCCACGGAGCGGGTATCCCGCAGCTTGGCATCCAGCTCCTGAATGGCAAACTGCGCCTGGGCCAACCCGTGCTGGGCCTGATCGATGGCGGTGCCCTGGGCATAAATCTGCGCCCGACGCGCCAGTTCGGGATTGTCCGACCCGGCCATGTCACTGAACGGCATGGTGACCATGCGGTCAAACATTTTCGGCATGGCCATGCCGGTATTGTCCGATGACATGCTGGAACCGGAGTAGACCTGTCGGGTATATTGGACCCGGGCATTGCGCAGGTTGGCCTCGGCCTGCGCCAACGCGGCCTGGGCCGAACGCCGCTTGGCCAGCAAATCATCGTTGTCCAGGGCCACCAAAATATCGCCCTTTTTGAACCAATCCCCCTCCACACCCGCCAGATAGACAATGCGACCGGGCATTTGTGCCGAAAAGGCCACCTCTTTGTAAGGGACTACCGTGCCCCCCAGGGTGGTGGTGGCACCGATGGTACTGGATTCCACCGTGAGAATATTGGCCGCGCCGCCCACCGGAACACCCGCAGCCAGCAGACCGGAGCCGCTCAACAAACCGGCCAGAAGGGTTGACACCCCTAGGGAAAAATTCCTCTCTTTCAACATGGTACGCAGTCCCCTTACACTTTTTAACCGTTTGAAGACCGAAAAATCAGACCCTTCCCATGACCGAGAATGTCTTGATGAAAGGACCGGCCATGCGCGGATCGGAAACCATGGCACCATAGTCACCCACCTCAAACTTGAGCTTGCGCGTGGTATAGGCCATACCCAATCCCATCATGCCGATCCCCTTCGCAATCCACTTTTCCCAGCTTTCCTGACTGGCCCGCAAATCCCAGTTGAGTGGCTCGTTGTTGTAGGCACCACTTCTCACCACCCTGCCCTGCTCCACAACCAGCACACCCCGTGGGGCCGCATCCCCTTCAAATCCATAGGCGATGGTCGAGGTGAACTGGATCTTGCCCAGGGGATCCACCAGGTCAGGCTCCTTGTTCCATTCCTCCCCAAAGCGTTTCATCCAGTCTGCGGAAAAGAGTTCAGCCATTTTGTTTCTCCTTCAGTAGATAATGTAAACAGACCAGACCACCGAAGCCGCGAGGAAATATCCGCTCGACCCAAGAGATTCTGGCGATCCGGCCATCCGGTAGACAAAAACAACCAAGTATTGTAACGAGATGCTCCGAAGAATGCCAATGTTAATTTTTTGTGGTGTCGATCCAGAATGCCCCCAGGAGAGTGGGCAGAGGCCGCCTCCTTCGGGTGGATACACACAAAAACCCACGCTGTAACATAATATAAATGGCTCTGACTGACAATGGTTTCAAAAAGGGAGGTGGGCGTTTCTGATAAAATCGACCAATTGCCCAGCGATTTTCGAACCAAATACAGGAAAAACAAGGCAGGGAAGGCGGGAAAAGGGGG
>CAIWLA010000431.1 GCA_903913345.1 uncultured Magnetococcales bacterium
CGGGCCGCCAGGGGACGCTCCCGCGTCCGGGCCACCAGCGGATCAAAATCCTGATCCGCCAGATCATTGATCACACACCCCGCTGAACGCATCAAAAAGGCTCCCAGGGTAAAAATCAGCCAGAATCGCCCCTCCGGGTAGCCCGGTTTGGCTGCCGCCGACAACGACCACAGGCAAGGCCACAACACCAACCAGGTGCCAATGGGCCGATCCACCCGCATCAGGCGTAATGATTCCCGCACCAGAGGGGAGGGGATATGGTCAACCCAATGGCTCATGGCCAGAGATCGGGCAGGAAAATTTCAAAAATGCGGGCGCGAATCACCCGATTGACCCGAAACAGGGAGCGACGACACCAATACAACCGATCGCTTGCATGACCCAGATGACGCGCCAGCTCCGGCACATGGGCCTCGGCCAGTTCCAGATCGGTCCGCTCCACTGGACCCTCCCGCTCCAGGAAAAGGGAACCCAACGGCTCCTCACCCCGTTCGATCGCCGCCCTGGCCGCAGCGGAGAGATGATCCACCGCCACCTGGGAATGGGCGTAAGCATACAACCACTCCCTCTCCGCCAAATGGAGCCACGCGCTCCGCGCCAGGATGACACTGTCAGGAGGCAGTCTCTGTTGATGGTCCCAGAGAATCGCATCCCACGGACCGTTCACCAGCGGCGTTTGACTCTCCAAACGGACCTGCACCCCCTGACCGGTCTGTTCTTCCATATAGCGGGTCAACGACTCTGTGCAACTCAGGGCACCCCGCAAACGCAGAGAGACCGGCGCACCAAACTGCCGAAAATACCGTTCCGGCGGCAACCAGCCTCTGAGGAGTTGTGGCAAAAAGGGTTGCGACATTCACCATCATCCAACGTAAGATATTCAGTCCATGCCAACCGGGGAAATGTACTCTGTTATGCCGTTTTGAACAATGGAACGAGTTAAAATTCGTTTGACAGGAACCCCTCGTTCAGCGGGGCTTTGCCCCGCACCCCACCAGGGGGATGATCCCCCTGGACCCGCAATCATTGAAAAGATCCTGACTGCGCCTTTTCCGTTTGATGGCCATGACTGTCCAAATAGACCAACAAAAGAGAGATGGCCGCTGGCGTCATACCCGGAATGCGATGGGCCTGACCCAACGTGACAGGAGAGACCCTCGCCAGCTTTTGCCGCAGTTCCATGGACAACCCAGGAATCCGCTCCCAGACCATATCCACTGGAATCCGAACGGCCTCCACTTTTTTCAGACGAGACGCCTCCCCCTCCTGTTTGCTCAAATAGCCCTGATAACGGGCCTCCGTGATCAAACGTTCCTGCAACTCAACAGACAGATGCTGCAACCCCGCCTGGGCCAGAATGGCGGTGTGGTCCTGATCCTCCCGGCGCAACAAATCCCAGGCCCATCGACTCTCCCCCAACTGTTCAATCTCATCCGCCTCTCCCCCAGCCTGCTGCACTACCGGTCGCAATTTGTGACTCTGCAACCGCTCCCGACCCTGGTTGATCTGTACCATTTTTTCCTCAAAAAGCCGCCAACGCCGATCCCCCACCAATCCCAATTGCCGCCCGATGGGCGTCAAGCGTTCATCGGCATTATCTATCCGTAACAACAGCCGAAACTCGGCACGCGAGGTAAACATGCGATAGGGTTCATCCACCCCCTGGGTGATCAAATCATCCACCATCACCCCCAGATAGGCTTGCGAACGGTCAAAATGGACGGCTGGACGGTCCAGAGAGAGGAGAGCCGCCTGCAAACCGGCCATCAGCCCTTGGGCCGCCGCCTCTTCATACCCGGTGGTCCCATTGATCTGACCCGCCAGAAACAACCCCTCCACCCCCTTGACGGCCAGGCGATCGTCCAACTGGCGCGGATCCACCATGTCATACTCGATGGCATATCCGGGACGCAGAATACGAGCCTCTTCCAATCCGTCGATGGAATGGACCATCTGCCACTGAATATCAATGGGCAGGCTGGTGGAGATACCATTGGGATAAATTTCACGGGTATCATACCCCTCCGGTTCCAGAAAGAGTTGATGACTCTCCCGCTCGCCAAAGCGGACCACTTTGTCTTCGATGGAGGGACAATAACGGGGGCCGATACCCTTGATCTGGCCGGAAAACAACGGTGCCCGATCCAGATTGGCGCGAATCAGGGCATGGGTTTTGGGGGTGGTCCGCGTAATGTGACAGGGAATTTGCCGTCGCGTAATCCGTTCGGTCAGAAAGGAAAAGGGGACAGGCGGGTCATCACCCTCCTGAACCTGACAGCGTGACCAATCAATGCTGTTTCCATCCAACCGGGGCGGAGTCCCCGTTTTGAGACGATTGACCTGCAATCCCAGATCACGCAAACCCTGGCTCAACGTCTGATTGGCCGCATCCCCCAGCCGACCAGTGGGAAAAGTACGGGTGCCAATATGGGCCAATCCCCGCAAAAAAGTACCCGTCGTCAGAATCACGGCTTGGCAGGAATAACTCTCCTCCCAATCGGTTTTGATCCCCTGCAGTCGATTTCCTCGCCAAATCAATTCCAGGGCCTCTCCCTGCCGCAGAATCAGGTTGGGGGTATTGTCCAATACCGAGCGCATCTCACGCCGATAATCCTGCTTGTCCATCTGCGCCCGCGGACCACGCACGGCTGGCCCCTTTCGACGATTCAACAAACGAAACTGAATCCCAGACCGATCCGCCACCAAACCCATGACACCACCCAGGGCATCCACCTCCCGCACCAGATGACCCTTGCCCAACCCCCCAATGGCCGGGTTGCAGGACATCTGGCCAATGGTATCCAAATTTTGCGTCAAGAGCAGCGTCTTTGCCCCCATGCGGGCCGCCGCACAGGCGGCCTCACAACCCGCATGTCCCGCACCCACGACAATGACCGCAAATGAATGGTCCGCCTTCACTGGAACACCTCTCCCCGTTTCACGTGAAACCTTTTGCCTCGTCGGCCTTGATCATCGTACTGACCACTCTGAACGAGGGCTTCGCCCCCGACCCCACCAGGGGGATAATCCCCCTGGATCCCTGATAATAAAAATAGATTAGGGCAGTTGACATTCAAAAATTTTTGCCGGGGTCTGGGGGCCGTCACGGCCCCCAGTGGGTGTC
>CAIWLA010000432.1 GCA_903913345.1 uncultured Magnetococcales bacterium
ATGAAGATTGAATTCGATCCAGCCAAGGCCAAAGTCAACCAAAAAAAACACGGTGTCCTGTTCACGGATGCGGCGTTTGTGTTGGGCGATCCCATGGTCCTGGTTTCGGAAGATGATAGTCGCGATGAACAGCGTTTTCAGGCTATTGGCGCGGATGCGACAGGACGGGTTCTGACGGTGATTTTTACCTATCGTGGTCAGTGTCATCGCATGATCAGTGCCCGGCGGGCCGAGAGATGGGAACGGAAACTTTACGAGGGATAAATCATGAAGACGAAAGAAGGATTTGATTTCAGCAAGGCAAAACGTGGCTCCGTCATTTCCCATGCCGGGGAGACCAGGATCACCATTCATCTGCCCGATGACGTACTGATGGCCTTTCGCCTCCGTTCCGAGTCGGCTGGAATCGGTTATCAGACCATGATTCATGAGGCCTTGCGCGTCTACCTGGAAAACACAGGAAAACCGTTTGAAGATACCCTGCGTCGAGTCATCCGCGAGGAGTTGTGTGCGGTGCCAGACCGCACCACCGAGGCCATCAGTGACGCACCAGGCCGACCGGTACGCAACACGGTACCAGCCATGCGCAAGGGGGAAAAACGGATTCCTCCTGCCACATAAAAGGGGGCCTTCTCAATTCTCCCGAAATGGGTGCATGGGTTTCCCCTGGACACCGGTGCCTCGGACGTGTTTTTGTTGTTGTTGGCGCGAGAATTCTGATAATCTGGATCCATTCATGGACCAGAACGGGGACGAGCCATGCGCGCCATTGCATTTGATACCCTGGAATTTGTCGAGCAACTCAAAGCCGTCGGTGTGCCGGATGAGCAGGCCAAGGGCCACGTCAAGGCCTTTGCAACGGCCATGAGACAGGTGGAAGAGAGTCGTGTGGATGAACGGGCGACCAAACGGGGTATGACTGAATTAAAGGTCGAATTAAAGCGAGACATCAAAGAATTGGAACTCCGCATGGTCATCAAGATGGGGGCCATGATTCTCGGTGGCGTTGTTCTTGTGATGATGGTTAATTTTCTCTGGCCTGTTCCAGTACAGTATGTTTCGGATTCGTTTTTTTAGGAGATGTCACCGTGACTGCCATTGCCTTTGATACGCTCAGATATGTCAAGACCCTCCGGGCTGCCGGGTTTGATGAGCAACAGGCCGAGGCACTGACCGAAGGACAAAGGGAGATCCTGTCTGCCAACCTGGACGACCTGGCGACAAAACGGGATATGACTGAATTAAAGGTCGAATTAAAGCGGGACATCAAAGAATTGGAACTCCGCATGGTCATCAAGATGGGGGTCATGATCCTCGGTGGCGTTGGTCTGGTGGTCACGGCCAACCGTCTCTGGCCCGTTCCGGTGCAGTATGTGCCCGCTGGTCTTCTTTCCAGTCACCAGATGCCAATCGTTGATCCGGGCGCGGGCAAGTCGCCCGTTCTCCAACCCGCCTTGCCGCGTACTGCTCCAGAGGCAGAAAAATGAAAGCATCCGTTGTGTGATATGCGCCATCTGTTACCCGTGCCGTCGTGAGGAGCTGCCATGACCACCGCTGTTGCCTTCGACACCCCCAAATTTGTTCGCCGGCTGCGGGATGCCGGGGTGGACGAAAAGCAGGCCGAGGCCTTTTCGGAAGCCATCCGGGAGGTGCAGTACGCCCAGTTGCAGGAACTGGCCACCAAGGGCGATATCCGGGATGTCAGGCAGGCAATCCAGGATGTCAATCGCGCTATCAGAGAACTCAGGCTGGAAATTGTCGCAGAGATCGCCCCTCTCAAGTGGGGTGTGGCGGTGACTGCTGGTGGCATCATCGCCCTCATCCTCAAAACCTTTTTTCCGCACTGAACCCGAAGAAGTCGCCCTGCCGCGTACTGGTCCAGAGGCAGAAAAATGAAAAGAGATGAAGATTACCTGCGACCCAGCCAAGCGGGAAACAACCCTTTCAGAGAGAGGGCTTGATTTTGACGATGTCCCACATATCTTTGCTGGCCCGGTCGTCACGTCAGAGGATGAACGCCAAGACTACGGGGAAAGCCGGTTTGTCACTTTCGGTTTGCTCTTTGGCCGCATGGCGGCTGTTGTGTGGACCCTTCGCGGTGATGTGCGCCGCATTATCTCCTTGAGGTACGCCAATGAACGGGAAATCAATCGATACCAACACCGCCTGGGTTGATCCGGATGACGCCCCGGAATTAACCGACGAGAGGCTTGATCGGATCATGGAACACGGTGTTTGGCATATAGGGGATCGTGAGGTTTCCCGCGAGGAGGGGATGAAAGCGTTTCGTCAGGCGATGGCACCAGCGGAAGGCACTCCCGTTCGGTCTCGGCAGGAGAGAGTCGTTTCTCTTGCCTCGGTTCCCGCTGCATGAGGTGGGCTGTGACCTCGGTCATGCCTTCGATCGTAACGCACCGATCCATCAGTGTATTTCCCTGTTTCCCCTCCCCTCCCCGAAAAATAATGAACCCTTTCACATTTTCCTGTTGACAGTTCGGAGGGGTTTCTGTTAGATTCTCGTTTCTGGCTGTGGAGGCCACCTTGCACCATCGAGTGCGGGTATCGATCTTTCAAAATCTGGTAATCATCGGTGTGGGCACACGTC
>CAIWLA010000433.1 GCA_903913345.1 uncultured Magnetococcales bacterium
CGGTTTTATAGTTGGCAACGGGGCGGGTTACGGTCTTTAAATGGCCGGTAAGATGATCGATACCCTGTTATGGATACCGCGCATAAAGTCATCGCATGTTCTCCTCCACAGGTGGGTCGACAAACTCACCTAAAGCCAACAAGCCAACCAAATTTGATGTTTCCATCAGGTGTATCCATAATAAATACACAGATAAACCGCTCATCCCAGTCCCCCCTGCGTTTATTCCTGTCCTTCGGGCTCGCTCACACGGACGAACAATTAAATTTTATAATCAGTGATGTAAAAAATCAAGCGTTTTGAAAAACCGCTTGACAAGGCGGTGTAACTGATTAGAATACAAGATCTGTGTGACATGATAACTGGTTCAGGAGGTGCGATGCCCACAAAGCAAGCCAACATTTTGAGTCCTGCAACAGAGGCAGTGGTGTTGCATCATCTGACCACAACGCGCTATCCCACCAGAAATCGTGTTTTGTTCCTGCTTTCGATCAAGGCCGGGATGCGCTCCCAAGAGATTGCTGTGCTGAAATGGTCCATGGTCATGGACGCAGATGGCCGCATCGGAGACTGCATTCGTCTGGTCAACGCGACCACCCATGGCAGGCGAGGCGGACGGGACATTCCGTTGCACCAGGAGTTGAAAACGGCACTGCTGGCTTTGCGGGCGGAACGTGGCGACCAAGTCAGGCCCGAAATGGAGGTTATCCAGTCAGAGCGGGGGGACCGGATGTCCGCCATCACCGTCACCAACTGGTTTTTCAAACTGTACCAGACGCTGGGTTTGGAAGGGTTTTCCAGCCATTCGGGTCGTCGATCCTTTGCCATGAGAACGGTCCAGGCCGTGGTCGAGGGGGGAGGATCCTTGAAGGATGTGCAGGAATTGATGGGCCATGCCTCCCTGGCCATGACGCAAAAATATATGCCAGATACCGTGTCACCACCCCAGGTGGCAGTACCTGCTCCCACCAGTGGGCAGGATGTGCCACACGGGGAGCAGGTTGAACGGGTGATACCAACCCCGCCGGTGGCTACCGCCGCTGCCACCGGTGGACATCTGCCCCATGGGGAGCGTCCGACCCCGGCGGTGGCGGTCGCCGTTTCCACCGTTGGGCAGGGTGTACCACACGGGGAGCGTGTTGGACGGGAGATACCGATACTGCCCGTGGAGATATTGGCTCCCCCCACAGGGCAGGGTGCGCAGGCCAAGGTTCAGACCGTGGTCGTTCGGGTCGAGTCTTTGGGGGCGGGCATTAACCACCTGCTATCGGATATGGGGCGGGCGATCTGGGGTATCAGGGGAAAGAAAGGGAGCAGCAAAACAGTGTGATGGGCGTGGTCCATCGCACAGCGTTTGTACTGGTTATGAAAATATTATTTATAATCAGTAGAATCTGACCTGCCAATGCAATATAGCCTTGTTACTGGTTATAAAATTTTTACACAAGTCCCCTTGCGGAAGCAAAACAAAAATTCCCGGTTGCCTTTTGGCCCCAGAATGGGTGAGGGGGTTGATCCCAGAATTTCCAGACCCAGCGTGGCGGCCAGTTGTTCAAACAGGGTTTGTGCCTCCTGGTGCAATACGGGATCCCGAATCACCCCTCCCGGTGTCATCTGCGCACGGGTCAATTCAAATTGCGGTTTCAGCAACACCACCCCATGCCCGGTGGTGCGGAGAAACGGCAAGGCGGGTGGCAGTGCC
>CAIWLA010000434.1 GCA_903913345.1 uncultured Magnetococcales bacterium
CCATGACAACCGAACTGGTCCTGGCCTCCACCTCCCCCTATCGCCGACAACTGATGGATCGGCTGGGACTCTCCTATCGGACCGCCCATCCCAACGTCAACGAGGAGAGGCAACCCGGCGAAGCACCCGACGGAATGGCCAAACGGTTGGCTGAAGCCAAGGCCCGTGCGGTGGCGACCGATTTCCCCCAGGCCCTGATCATCGGTGCGGATCAGGTGGCCGTGCTCTTCGACGAAAGAGACGGCGAGGCCCATATTTTAAACAAACCGGGGAACCATTCCGGCGCGGTGGCCCAGTTGCGCCAGATCTCCGGGCAACAGGTTCATTTTTTGACGGCCCTTTGCCTCCTGCACAGCGCGTCTGGACGCTGCCATCAGGCCGTGGTCCCCTGTCACGTCACCTTTCGCACTCTGAGCGATGATCTGATCGAACGGTACCTGCAACGGGAAAAACCGTATGATTGCGCAGGCAGTTTTAAATCCGAAGGGCTGGGCATTGCCCTCCTCGAACGCCTCTCCGGCCCAGACCCCACCGCCCTGGTCGGTCTGCCATTGATTGCCCTGCGACAACTGTTGCAGTTGGAACAGTTTGAAATCATCTGATGGGCACGTAGACCACCACCGTCCGGCAAGGAGCCTGGAACACCCATGTATCATGGAGAAGATTCGGTTTTTCAACGGTCCATTCGCCCGTACCTGGGCCAGGAGGGATTGCGCAGCCATGCCCTGGAGGTCATTCAGGTCAATCTGGGTCTGCGGTGCAATCTGGAGTGCCACCATTGCCATCTGGGGGCCTCTCCCCATCGTCTGGAGGTCATGACCGAGCCAACCCTGACCCATCTGTTGGGTTTGGTCGCCCGGAGCGGTTGTCGATGGGTGGATCTGACCGGTGGTGCCCCGGAACTCAACCCCTCCTTGCTGCCGTTGGTGCGCACCCTGCGACAGAGGGGCGTTGCCGTGCAGTTGCGTACCAATCTGACCGTTTTGCTGGAACCCGCGCAGGCGGGGCTGGCCGAATGTTTGCGGGACCAGCAAGTCGCCCTGGTGGCCTCCATGCCCTGTTATCTGGAAAGCAATGTCGATGCCCAGCGCGGTGCGGGGGTCCATCGACAGGCCGTAACCGCCTTGCAACATCTCAATCGCCTGGGATATGGCCGGACGCCAGAGTTGCCCCTCCATCTGGTCTACAATCCGGGGAACGCCCAACTGCCGCCGTCCCAGACACTCCTGGAAGCGACCTACCGGCGGGAGTTGCGCCACCGTTTCGGTATTGAATTCACCCATCTCCTGACCATGGCCAATATGCCCATTGGTCGCTTTCGCGCCGAACTGCGCCGCACCGGCCAGGAGGCCGACTACTGGACCCGGCTGGAACAGGCCTTCAACCCCGCCACCCTGAACCATTTGATGTGCCGCCGTCAGGTCAGCGTCCGTTGGGATGGCACCCTCTATGACTGTGATTTCAATCTGGCCCTGGGACTGCCCCTCTCTGTGGCAGGTGCCGACCGGTTGGAAGAGGTGGACCCACTCCTGCTGGCCGAGCGGACGATTGTCACCGGTCCCCACTGCCTGGGCTGCACGGCGGGCTGTGGATCCTCGTGCGGCGGAGCCTTGGCCGCCTGATACCACCCTATTGGCAAAATCATGTACAGACGATCGCTCATTCTGTTGGTCGTGGCGGGCATTCTCCTTTCTCTGTATTGGGATTGGGACCGCTATCTGACCCTGGAGACCCTGAAGGCCAGCTATCATACCCTGCTGGCCCTGCGGGCGGATTTTCCCTGGCTGAGTGCGCTGCTCTTTTTTATGCTCTATCTGGGCTTGACGGCCTTGTCACTGCCTGGGCTTACCCTCTTGAAGTTGACCGGCGGGGCACTGTTTGGCCTGGAAATCGGCACCCTTCTGGTCTCTTTTGCCAACAGCATCGGTGCCACCTTGGCCCTCCTCCTCTCCCGCCACCTGCTGCGCGATCTCATCCACAGCCGCTTCCCCGATCCCCTGGACATCATCAACCAGGGCGTTGCCGAAGGCGGGATCTTTTATCTCTTGAGCATACGTCTCGTCCCCATTTTTCCCTCTTCCGTGGTCAATCTGCTGATGGGCTTGACCCCCATGCCGGCCCGCACCTTTTACTGGGTGAGCCAGATCGGCATGTTGCCCGCCGCGTTGATTTATGTCCAGGCCGGCACCCAACTCGCCCGCATCCAACAACTGTCCGATATTGTCTCCTTTGGACTGTTGTCTGCCCTGTTGCTGTTTGCGGGTGTGCCCCTGCTGGCCAGGCAGCTCTTGAAACCGAAGATCGGGGGAGCAACACTCCCCAGCCCACCCTGAGGAGCCTGAGTTCGCCCAGGGGCTGGCAATGGCCGCGTGGCCCGGATCTCTACTCGGAGGCCACCCGGAGCAATTGCGCCAAATCAAACTGCCCTTTGAACATTTTGGAGACACCATCCTGCAACAGGGTACGCATCCCCTCTTTCATGGCCAGGGCACGCAATTGATCGACTCTGGCCCCCTGGGCGATGGTCTTTTTCATTTCGGTGGAGGCCACCAATAACTCGTGAATACCGGTACGCCCCTTGTAACCGGTCTTGGCACACTTGCCACACCCCCCCGGCGCGAACAACACGGCATCGGCCCGGTTGATACCCAGTTCGTGCACATTTTCCTCCCCGTAAAGGGTCAGCAGGCGGTGCCACTCGATGTCGGTCGGCTTGTAGTGCTGCTTGCACTGGGAACAGAGGGTGCGTACCAGACGTTGGGCCAGAATGCCCAACAGGGCATCGGCAAAGTTCATCGGATCCAGCCCTAAATCCAACAGACGGACAATGGTTTCCGGGGCCGAATTGGTGTGCAGGGTGGAAAAGACCAAATGGCCCGTCAAAGAGGCCTCGATACCACTGTGGGCCGTCTCCTTGTCACGCATCTCCCCGATCAAAATCACGTCCGGGTCCGCCCGCAAGAAGGAACGCAACGCATCGGCAAAACCAAAACCGATTTTATGATCCACCTGAACCTGTTGCAAACCGGGCTGGGTGATCTCCACCGGATCTTCCGCCGTCCAGATTTTGCGATCCGGCGTATTGATCCGTCCCAGGACGGCGTGGAGCGTCGTGGTCTTGCCCGAACCAGTGGGACCAACCACCAGCAGAATGCCTTGCGGGACGGCCAATAGTCGATCCAGCTCTTTGTAATTGCGGTCAGACAGGTTCAGATTGTCAAAGGGCAAGGCACCCCCGGAGGCCAATACCCGGAGCACCGCCCCTTCACCAAAGATGGTGGGAATGGTGACGACCCGCAGTTCCAACGGTGTCCCCTTGACCTTGATCACAATCTTGCCATCCTGTGGTTTCCGCCGTTCGGCAATGTCCATGCGGGCCATGATCTTGATGCGCGACAGGACGGCGCGAATATGGGTGGCCGGGATTTCCAGTGCCGGTCGACAGATGCCATCAATTCTCAGTCTGACCTTGGAGGGAGAGGATCCCTTGGACGGTTCGACATGAATATCCGAGGCCCCGGCCCGATGGGCATCAATGATGAGACGATTGACCAGTTGAATGATGGTATTTTCATTCTCATTGACATCCCCGGTCTCCATCCCTTCCTCGATGCGCTCCCCCTCCTCCACATCCTCCTCTTCCAGCTTGGCGGTCAAACCGTGCAGGTAGGAGGAGATCGAGCCACCCCCAAGATATTGCAAAATATCTTCACTGAAACCGACCCGAAAAATATATTTTTTGGCGGGCAGGGCACGTTGGATTTCCATCTGGCGACCCACATCCGTGGGATTGTCGATCAGGATGACAATTTCTTCATCCTCTTCGCCCGCCAATGGCACCCACAACTGCCGACGCAGATAAGACATGTTAAGTTTTCTGAGCAGACGTTTGGGCGGGACAATGTTGGGATCATAGCGCATGAAAGGCACCTGGTAATAACTTTCCAGGGAGGCCGCCACCATTTCCGGCAAGATCTTCAACTCACCCACCAAAAGGGAGGTCATCGTGACCGCCTCCTTTTTGGCCCGTTTGTGCAACTCTTCCAGTTTTTCCTGGGTCAACAGTTGCTTCTTGATGAGCAGATCGTAGGGACCATCGGTCCCTTCAAACTCTTCATGAAACTTTTTGGCCAGCATCTCGGCCAGGAGATGGGCGGAATTTAAATCATTGTCGTTGAACTGGTCCCCGCCCACCTTGTTGATGACCTGCAACACCCCCAGCAACGGCGCACCCAACTTGATGGGCACCACCATCATGGCCTTGCAGGTAAAACCGGAACGCTTGTCAAAACTGCTGTCAAATTTGAGCGTCTTGTGGATCTGGGCCAGGGCCTCCGCATCATAGACATCCCGAATGTTCAAAGGCTTGCCGCTGAGAGCGGCATAACCGGCTATGGAATTGGGACTGAGAGGCAGACGGATTTCATGCAGCTCCTGACCGGTCTTGAATTTGGCTGTGATCTCCTGCCCATCCCGGCCACTCTGGTAGACCGTCAATCGCTGGGCTTCGAGAAAGAGGAGCAACAACTCCTCCATTTCCGGCAACACATCGGAAAAGGCATTGGATTTGGCCAGATGGGCCTGGATTTTGTTGAAAAGCACCTTTTTTTGCGCCGGCAGATCGACAAACAGGGTCGCTGGTTCAATGCTGCCCGACATACCCTCTTCTTCTGGACTGTTCATCGGTGCGATTTCCTTGTAGAAAGAACGGCTTGACCAGTGATTGTCATCCCCCGGACAAGGCGGCCTCGCGCATCAGACGTTTCATCTCACGGACGGCGTTTTCCATGCCATCAAACAGGGCACGGGCCACAATGGCGTGGCCAATGTTCAACTCCTGAATGCCGGGAATGGCGGCAATCTCTTGAACATTATGAAAGTCCAACCCATGACCCGCATGGACAATCAAACCCAATTCCTGGGCCAATGCAGCGGCCTGCCACAGTTTGTCCCACTCCTTTTTCAATTGCTGGCCATTCCTGGCCGCCGCATAGCGACCCGTATGCAGCTCCACAATGGGTGTCTTGACCTCGGCCGCCGCCTGTATCTGTTCCAGGTCCGGGTCAACAAACAGCGAAACGCGAATATCCGCCCGGCTCAACTGACGGACGGCGGCCTGGATCCGTTCCTGGTGGTCGATCACGTTCAGCCCCCCTTCTGTGGTCAACTCCTTGCGCTTTTCCGGGACCAGGCAACAATCGGCGGGACGCAACTCACACGCCAGATCCAACATCTCCTGAGCCGTTGACATCTCCAGATTGACCTTGGTCTGGACCATCTGCAACAACAGGCGAATATCCCGTTCCTGGACATGACGACGATCTTCCCGTAAATGTGCTGTGATGCCATCGGCCCCACCCCGTTCCGCCGCCACGGCGGCCAAGACGGGATCGGGAAAACGACCTTCTCTGGCCTGTCTGATGGTCGCTACATGGTCAATGTTCACACCGAGTTTAATCATGGTCTCTCCTCCTCACGCAGGTTGGCAACTGGGTGATTATAGAAGAAGGATTCGAATAGTGACAGGATTTAATACGGATCAAGGCGCAACCCCATCGCACCCCTCCCTGTTTGATCTGTTTGGGCAGGAAGGGATGAATGGCAACGGGTTCGACCCGGAAATCGAGGCGGATGTCCGGAAACTGGCGGAGCAAACCGCCGATCCAGAATCGGTGCGGCATCACCTGGAGAGGTTGCTCCACGACCATCCCGATCTGCGCTCCCCGCTGTGGGCATGGCTGGTCGATCCCGTCTGCCGTCGTCGCCTGGTGTTGACCCTCGGCAACTCTCCCTATCTGGCCAATGTCCTGCGGCGTTGGCCAGAGTGTCTGGCTGCCCCGATGGCCCCCCTGCTGAACCTGACCGCTGAATATGATTTATTGGAAGAAAAATTAAAAGAGACAACCACATGGAATGAGGCTGCCCGCATCATACGCACCTATAAACACCGCTGTTTTTTTGCCATCGGCTCGCGGGATTTGAGCGGTGAATCCCCTCTGACAGCGGTGGTCCAGGCCATCACCGCCGTGGCAGAAAGGTCTCTCGAGGCGGGATACCAATGGCTGAATCGCCATCTTGCCGCCCGCTACGGGCAACCGATGATCCAGAGAGAGGATGGGCAGATACAACCCGCCCGTTTTGTCATCCTGGGCATGGGCAAACTGGGAGCCGGCGAACTGAATTTTTCTTCCGATGTCGATTTGATCTATCTCTTTGATGCGGCAGTGGGTGAGGTGGAGGGATCCTGCTCCCTCTCCGTGAAGGAATATTACGACCGTCTGGGACGGGATTTGATCCGGTTGCTGGGCGAATCCACCGCCGATGGACAGGCCTTTCGCATCGACCTGCGACTGCGTCCCGAAGGGGAGAGCGGCGACCTGGCGATCTCTTATCGCTCCGCCGAACTCTACTATGAAGCCTGGGGCCAAACCTGGGAACGGGCGGCCATGATCAAGGCCCGTCCGGTGGCGGGCGACCTGGCCCTGGGAGAACATTTTCTGGATAGATTAAAACCCTTCATCTTCCGGCGTTATCTGGATTTTGGTGCCCTGGATGCCATTCGGGAGATGAAACAAAAAATTGACCACAAGATGGCCATGGCGGAAGATTATTACCGCAACGTCAAGTTGGGGTACGGTGGTATCCGAGAGATTGAATTTTTTGTGCAATCGCAACAGTTGGTTCATGGCGGCAAGAATCCCGATGTACGCCATCGGGAGACCTTGGTCACGCTGCAGGCCCTCTGCACCGCTGGGCTGTTGAAGCAGGAGATCGGCCAATTCCTGGCCGAGGCCTATCGGTTTTTGCGCACCCTGGAACACCGTCTGCAACTCAAGCATGATCAACAATTGCACTCCATCCCGGACCAGGCGGATGCCTTTGAACGGTTAAGCAGGCGGATGGGGATGGCCAATGGCGTGGCGTTGCGATCCCGTTTGACGGAGGTCACCCAGGGGGTCCATGCCCTGTATCAGACCCTGTTTTTTGAAGCAGAACAGCACCGTGATCGCTCCAACGAACCCCTCATCGAGGCATTGCTGGCCTGTGAATCGGGCCAGAGCCAGAGCCTGGATCGACTGCAAAAGGCCGGTTTTAACGACCCGGAGCAGGCGAGTCTCCTGATGAGCATCCTGCGTGATGGTCCGCGACGGCAGATGACCGAAAAGACACGCCGTTGGTATCGGCGGATTGCGGCCCCGTTGCTGCGCGAAATTTTGGCCGCTCCCGATCAGGATATGGCCATCCGCCATGCCGAATCCTTTTTGAGCAACCTGGGGTATCGAGTCAGTTATTTGGCGTTGTTGTTGGAAAATCCTCCGGTATTAAACCTGTTGATACGCCTGTTCGGCACCTCTGTCCTGTTGTCCCGATTTTTCATGAAACATCCTGAATTGATGGATCATCTGGTGGCACGGGATTTTTTCCAGCACTATCGCAGTCGCAGCGAATTGCTATCCGATCTGGAAGCCCTCCTGCGAAATATCACGGACCAGGAAGAGCGATTCAATGCCATCCGGGAATTCAAGAACAGTGAGACGCTGCGTATGGGGGTTCGGGATTTGTCCAAGGCGGCCGAGCCGGCCGAGGTGATGGCGGGACTCTCTGCCTTGGCAGAGGTGATATTGACCGTGGTGATGGAGGATGCCCAGGCCGAGTTGCAACACCGCTATGGCCACCCGAATGCCCCCTTTGTCATTGTGGCAATGGGCAAGTTGGGCGGACGGGAATTGAATTATGCCTCGGATCTGGACCTGATTTTTTTGTATGACAGTCTGGTGGAGGATGCCTGTACGGATGGCGACCATTCGATAGGCAACGCCCTCTTTTTCACCCGTCTTGGCCAAAAAATGATCGCGGGCATCACCACCTTGACCCGTGCCGGAAAGCTCTATGAACTGGATATGCGCCTGCGTCCTTCGGGCAACGCCGGGGCACTGGTCACCTCGGTGGCGGCCTTTTTGCAATACCAACGGACGGAGGCCTGGGTTTGGGAACATCAAGCCCTGACCCGGGCACGGGTGGTGGCGGGCGACCCGGAGTTGGCGACCCATCTGCAACAGGAGATACGGACCATCCTGTGTCAACCCCGATCGGTGGAGGGTGTGCGCCAGGAGGTGGCCCATATGCGGTCGCGCCTGTTTGAAGAAAAAAAACCGGACGAGGGGTGGATTGACATCAAGCAGAGCCGGGGTGGCATTGTGGATATTGAATTTTTGACCCAATTTTTCCTGCTGGCCTTTGCCGCCCAGCATCCCGGCCTGGTGCACAGCAATACCGCCAGGGCGTTGCGGGCCTGCCAGCAGGTGGGTTTGCTGACGATCGGGGAACATGCCGTGCTGGAAGAGGCGTATGGATTTTTGCGGCTGGTGGAAAACCGGTTGCGGTTGTTGCATGGCCGTTCCGAAAACCGCATTGGTCCCAGTCCGGTGGTGCGGGAGCAGTTGCGCCGTTTGTGTGATCTGCCGGAAGGAACCGATCTCGTCTCTCTGTTGTCCGACCGTTTCAGAGCCGTTTTTGCGATTGTTCAACCCATTCTGGAGGGCGTCACTCCCCTCCTCCCCTCCGCCCCTCCTCCCGCCATCGACCGGGAGGCCGGATAGACCCATGGACGCCCTGTTTATCCCCGCCGACGAGGCATTTGTGGCGCGAGAACGGCGCAAGGCCAAGCTGCTCAAGGCCTCTGCCTGGTGGAAAAACTGTCTGGGCCGCGGCCTGTGCGCCTATTGTGGCCAACGGGTGCATCCCAGCGCCTTGACCATGGACCACAAAATTCCCCTCATTCGGGGAGGAGAATCGACGCGCAGCAACTGTGTGCCCGCCTGTCTGGAGTGCAACCAGAAAAAGCAAAACCTGCCCGCCGAGGTCTGGCGGACCGTGATTGCCAACCGGTGAGCGGCGGAATCAATCGTTGACGGCGTGCAAAAAGACCAGCTTGTTGATGATCTCCCGGTGCTTCCACAACCGGTCGATCTGGGTCAGGGTGACGGTAATTTTCTGACGGGCATCCGACAGATTTTGTGTTGACTTTTCAATCTGTTGGTTCAGCCAACGCACCCGATCCTGCCGATCGCGAATGCCCGTCTCGGTCTCTTTCTTGAGACGAAGATACTCCTGACGCTGCCCCTCTGCATCCATCAAGGGATCCACCATGGCGACGGCCTGAACGCGACGAAACTTTTCCGTCATGTCAGACAGGGGCTTTTGCTGGGTCTTCAAATCGGCTTCCGCCGCCTGCAACTGATCCAGCAAATCGGCCAGAGTCTCTTCGGCCCTGGTCCGTTCCAGCAATTGTGCCTCCCGAATCTGGTCCAACTCCTGGAGTTGGTTGTTCAAGGTCTCCGTTTGCTCCACCTGCTCGATCTGTGTCTCTGGATACCAGTTGGACAAACGGGCAAACGCCGAGGAAACCGGCAACAGACCCATCGCACAGGTGGCAACGGCACAAAAAACGAGGTGTTTGTACGATGTGACAGTCAGGCGCTTCATGCTTTTCTCCCCATGCAAAGCCACTCCTCCCCCCAAAACCAGGAGATCGAAGGATACAGGAAACAGGATAAACGGTAAAGAGACATGAGGATTAGATCGGCAAAAACAGTCGAGACCATAACCGATTTTAATCTGCCTGCTTTTTTTTTTGGCGTTTGCCCTTTTCTGGTGGACACCGGGCATGGTTGAGTTAAAATCCATTCAGCAGAATGGGTTCAACGCGCCATGGGCGCGGACGAGACAAACGGAAACAAGGAAGGAGTCTGGCTATGCCGGTGGAAATTGTCCTGGGATTGGTGACCGATGCCCTGAAAGTGGCTCTGCTTGTCTCTGCACCCATGCTGCTCACGGCCCTGATTGTGGGTATCATCATCTCCCTCTTTCAATCCGTTACCCAGATTCAGGAGATGACACTGACCTTCATTCCCAAAATTTTGGCCACCTTTCTTGCCCTGGTGATCACTCTGCCCTGGATGGTCCAAACGTTGATGGACTATTTTAATCGCCTGTTCAGTGCCATTCCGGGCATGCTGCGCTGATTGAATGGAGTCGTCGCATGGATCCCATGGCCATGATGGACTTTTTTGGGTTTTCCACCGGTGAGGTGGAGAGGATGCTGTTGATCATGGCACGCATTTCCGGACTCTTTCTTGCGGCCCCCTTTTTTTCCCGAACGGCGGGTCCAGGCCGCATCAAGGTGCTTCTGGTCATCCTCTTGACCATTGTCTTGTATCCCCTGGTGGCTCCCTGGCCCCACGAGGGAGGCGGATCCCTCCTGCAAATGGGTTATGCCACCATCGTGGAACTGACCATCGGTGCCGTCATCGGTATGCTGGTACACTGGATCTTGTTTGCCGCCCAGGTGGCTGGCAGCCTCATGGGGTTTCAAATGGGACTCTCCATGGCCATGGTGATGGATCCCACCTCCGGGATGCAGGAAGGGGTCTTGAGCAACCTGCTCTACTTGACCGGCCTGATGCTTTTTCTCACCATGGATGGCCACCACCTTCTTCTGGAGGGGCTGGCCCGCTCTTTTCATGCCCTGCCTCTGGGACGGGGGTTGCCCCCGGCCGGTTCCATGCTGGAAGCCGCCAGCATCGCCTTGATGGGCATGTTCAAGCTGGCTTTGCTCATCGCTGCCCCCATTATCGCCTTTACCAAAATGCTCTACCTGGGCATGGGCTTGATCAACAAGGCCTCCCCACAGATCCAGGTATTCTTTCTCTCCATGCCGGTCGCCCAACTCGTCGGGCTGCTGGTTCTGGGACTCTATCTGGCCGTGGTCGGAGAGGTGTTGATGAAAGATATGACCCTCTCCATCGGGGCAGCCTTCAAACTGATGGGACTGTAAACGGATATAATCCTCCACGGAAATGGATGGCATAGATGGCTGAAAATTCCGACAAAGATTCAAAAACCGAAGATCCCACCGACAAGCGGCTCTCCGATGCCCGTGAAAAGGGCCAGGTGGTCAATTCCAAAGAGGTCTCTACAGCCTTTTTGTTCCTGGCGGCAACGGGGGTGTTTTATTTCCAGGGTGGTCAGTTGTGGTTGGCCATGCAGGAGCATATGCGCTTCTTTTTCAGCGGTGCCATCCAGGACGATCTCACCGTGGGGGGACTGACCACCTTGATGGAGGGAACCATCACCGCCGTGCTGGCCGAGTTGGCCCCCTTTTTCCTGGTTCTGCTGATCATGACGGTTGCCGCATCCGTATTCCAGCACGGATTCCTGCTCTCCTGGGAGCCGGTGACACCCAATTTTTCCAAGATCAATCCCATCAGCGGGTTGACACGCATGTTCTCCGGGCGTTCCCTGGTGGAATTGTTTAAATCCGCCCTGAAGATAGGCATCATCTCCATGGCAGTCTATTGGGCACTGGAAGACCATATCGAACAAACCCTCATGCTCCCAGGCACCTCCCTGGAGGAGTTGGTTCGCACCCTGGGAGAAGAGACCATTGCCGTCATGCGGTTTGTCACCGGCGTTTTCATCGCCATCGCCCTGCTGGATTATGGCTACCAGAAGTTTCACTATAACGATGAGTTGCGCATGACCAAACAGGAGATCAAGGACGAACAGAAACAGATGGAAGGGGATCCCCTGATCAAGGGGCGTATCCGCCAGATCCAACGGGATCTGGCCAGACGACGCATGATGGAAGAGGTGCCCAAGGCGGACGTGGTGATCACCAACCCGACCCACTTTGCGACCGCCCTGCTGTACAAACAGGGAGAGATGCGCGCACCGGTCGTGACCGCCAAAGGACGCGGCGAGATAGCCGCTCGCATCCGGGCCATCGCCAAGGAAAAAGGGGTTCCCATCGTGGAAAACCCCCCTCTGGCCCAGGTATTGTACAAGGATGTGGAGTTGGGTCACCCCATTCCACAGGATCTTTTCAAGGCCGTCGCCGAAGTATTGGCCTACGTCTACAGCCTGCGCCACCAAAAAACGCGGCGTTCGGCATAAATCGCCTGTTCAACCGAAGCACCGCCCAGTCGATGACAACCGAGAAGCATTAGGCCGCCGGTGCGGGAGGCGCATCGGGCAAATCGGGCAAATCGGGCAAATCGATCTCCCGGCGATGCGGATGGTCTGAATGCGGCTTTACCAGACAGCCGTGCTTGTCATACAGCACACCCTGCAATTGCTTGCAACCAATGAGAGAGACCACAATGTCGAATGCCTTGATCAACGCCTCCACCTCTTTGGAAAGATAGAGCGATGAATAGGGCATTGTTTCACAAGTCATTGAAAAATCTGCCTTTTTCAATTCAAGTTTGACATTGGCACGCAAAAAGTTGGCCCAGCGAAATTCAATAAAAAAGGCCTTCGCGTGGCTTTCCGGCAGATATTTTTCGTGAACATCGACCAAATGGGTCTTTTCCTTCAGGGAATCTTTTGTATAACAACCGCAATCCCTCAGCCAACGGGAGAGGGTGCGATAGGGATCGTTCAGAATGTCACCGACCGATTTGGGCAGCAGGTAGGGATTCAGCGGACCATCGCCCTTGTCGTCGTACAGCCAGGTCAGGTTTCCCTCAATCATGTCCCGCCAGAAGAGATCCCCATCCTTGGCGGACCAGTCATTCAATATAAAGCCGTAAACCTGTTTGTTTTCGTGTGGAATGGCGGCCCGCCAGACAGCCGTGGACAGATGGTGATGATCCGTGATGTAAAACTCGCCCCCAGGACCGATCACAATGGGCACCAGGCGTCCCTCCTGACGCAAAAAATCGTCCATCCGGTTGTTGGAAAACGCCTCTTCCACCTGACGTTTTTTGCAGTCCACAGAGACCAGGCCAATGGAAAACTGGGTTGGTCGTATCTTTTCCACTGGCAGCAAAAAGACATCGCCGACTTCCAAACGATGATGATTCTTCATATGTTTCTCCGAATTGAGAGCTGTTCCCCCCTCTCTCTCAAAGAAAGGGCCAGGGCAAATAAAAGACGCCGGGCCAGTGTATCAACTTCACCCATACAAGTCACCCACTTTTGCAAACAGACTGCCCAGTGTGAAGATCCTTCTTGCGGAAGCAGAATAAAAACTCCCGGTTTCCTTTCGGCCCCAGAATGGGTGATGGCGTTGCACCCTGGATCTCCAAATCCAAGGTATCGGCCAGTTGCTCGAAGAGTGCCAACGCCTCCTGATGCAACACGGGATCCCGAATCACCCCTCCCGGCGTTATCTGCGCACGAGCCAACTCAAATTGCGGTTTCAATAACACCACCCCCTGCCCGGCGGGACGGAGAAAACGCAGGGCGGGCGGCAGGGCACGGACCAATCCGACAAAACTGACATCCATGGTCAATATATCCATGGGATCCGGGATAACCGACAGATCGACATGAAGAATATTGGTACGATCCAATACCACGACCCGCTCATCCTGAACCAGCTTCCAGGCCATCTGTCCATATCCCACATCCAGGGCATACACCTTGGCCGCACCCCGTTGCAACAAAACATCGGTAAACCCGCCCGTGGCGGCCCCGACATCCAGGCAACAGGCGTTTTTCACCGAAAGATTGAAATAATCGATGGCATGTGCCAGTTTTATCCCTCCACGGGAGACCCAGGGGATTACCTCCCCCAGCAGACGAACGTCCGCTTCCGATGCAACGGGTGTACCCGGCTTGGTCACCCGTCGTTCATCCACCAGCACCCTGCCATCCATGATCCAGCCCCGCGCCTGCTGGAGGGAGATGGCCAACGACCGTTCCAGAACCAGCGCGTCCAGACGCATTTTGCCCATCCCGATTGCAACCCCGCTCAGACTCGTTTATTTTTCAAGACCTAGCCTTGATCATCGTTTGGGCCACCAGGGGCTTAGGGCGTGTTGACATTCAATAATTTTTGCGGG
>CAIWLA010000435.1 GCA_903913345.1 uncultured Magnetococcales bacterium
CCAGCCATAAAACCCTGAAGATGGACTCCACTGCCGCCAATATGGATATCTATGTCGGGGACATCACCGGTACGGTCAACAACGAGGGCACTCTGGACATCACCGGTACCGCCAACACCGTCAGCCTGCATAACATCATCGGCGGCGGCAGCCATGGCAATGGCAACGGCATCCTGGCTCTGAACGTCTCTGGAATCGGCGGCACTTTGGCCATCCATGACGACATCACAGCGTTAACCACCACCGTCTCCATCGGTGCCACGCTGTCCGTTGACGCCCACTCCATCCTCATGACGGGTGATTTGTTCAACAGTGGCACCCTGCTCTTGAACACCAACGAACTCACCGTCACCGGTCATGTCACGCTGGGGACCGGCACCCTGACCGTTGCGATCAATGGCTCCACGACCCCAGGCACGGACTATGGCCAATGGGTTGTTGGTGGCACGCTGGATGTCACCAACGCCGCTCTCACGACCATTACCCCGATCCTTGGCCCCAACGTTGTCAGCGGCACCAAAGTGATGATCATCGACAACACGACCGCCATCCACTGGAATGGTGAAACGGTCGCCAATCTGGTCGTGAACGACACCTCACCATCCTTTGACTACACCCTGTCCGAGAGCAACAACGACATCTTCCTGACGGTCACCACCTCCGTAGCGGCCTGTTCGGGAAGCGACCCTCTGGTGCTGGATCTGAGCGGGGAGGGTATTCACCTCACCGCCCCCGGCGCAGGCCCCCGTTTTGATATGAATGGCGATGGCATTCCCGATTCGACCGGCTGGATCGGCCCGAAAGATGGCCTGCTGGTCCTCGACCAGAACGGCGATGGACAGATTCAAAACATCCGTGAGGTGGTCTCCGAATGGAGCGCACCCCACGTCACATCGAGTCTGTCCGCCCTGGCCACGCTGGACAGCAACCAGGACGGCAAAATAGACGCCAGCGACGCCGCATTCAACCAACTGCGGGTCTGGGTGGACCAAAATCAGGATGGCATTTCCAACCCCACCGAGTTGCACACCCTCTCCCAGTTGGGTATCGCCTCATTGGGTCTGATATTGGATCACGCCGGGCCGATTGCCATGAACGGCAATACGATCAACGGGTTTGCCTCCGTGACCTACACCGATGGTCACCAGGGAGAGATGGCCCAGGTACAATTGGCCTATGATACCCCCCCACAGAACGATGCAACCATCCCAGGCGGTACGGCAACCCGTACACCATCCGGCAGTGAGACCGTGGGGAGCAGCACGGGCAGCCATTCACCGGATCCCAACAGTTTCGCCGAGATTCTCAACTGGGAGGGTGTCACCCTGCAAAGGAATGGCGATACCATCACCATGGTTGATACCGGTTCCTCCCTGGACCTGACCCATCTTCTGGCCAACAAGGCATTGGCTGGCATCAACGAAGTGGATATGCGGGGTGCGGGCAACAATATATTAAATATAGAGGATATTCTCGATTTTTCCGGCAGCGATCACCCGCTGATTATCCATGGGGATGCGGGGGATGTGGTCAATGTCCAACATGCGATCAATACCATGCTGATCGCGAACAGCACGGTGATTGTCGATGGCATCAGCCATGCCACCGACGCAGATGGCCATACAACCATCGGGGCCGACACTTACGTGGTCCACAACACGATAGACGGTCTGCATACCCTGTTGGTGGATGCGCATGTCGTCTTGGACTTCATGCGGTGATCTGTACGGACTTTCATCGTTCTCATCGAGGACTCAGCAGTTCAATTTTGTATCCATCTGGATCTTCAACAAAAGCCAAAATGGTGGAACCCGATTGCATGGGACCGGCCTCCCTGACGACTTTCCCTCCTCTGGCCTTGATCTCAGCGCAGGCACGGAAGACATCTTCAACCGCAATGGCAAGGTGTCCAAAGGCATTCCCGATATCGTAGTGAGGTACCCCCCAGTTGAAGGTCAGCTCCAGAACCGTGTTTTCTGACTCAGGACCGTATCCCAGAAAGGCCAGGGTAAATTTTCCATCGGGATAATCCTGGCGTCGCAGCAGTTTCATGCCCAGCACATCTGTGTAAAACAGGATGGACCGTTCCAGATCAGCCACACGCAACATGGTGTGCAGAATACGCATAATGAGTCTCCAAAAAAAGTGGCCAGACAAGATGTCACGCGCAGAAGATGATCATACCGCTGCATAAAGATGCGCACTCCATCGGCGTCCATCTGTTCGCTGGCTTGATTTCCATTTTCACCATTCTATTCAGCACCTTCCGACACCATGCGACGTCCTTTCTTGATTCCGGCTCGAAGGCTTTTCTCCTCCATGCGGCGCGTTCGGGCCGATCGAGAGGGGCGAGTCTTCTTGCGCAAGACCGGTTCTTTCATGGCTTGCCAAACAAGGTGGTCCAGCCGATGCATGGCATCTTGCCGGTTAAGTTCCTGAGTCCGAAAGCGGCGGGCATCCAGCACCAACACGCCCTCTCCCGTCATTCGGCTTCCGGCCAGGCGCAGCAACCGTTCCCGGACCTCCGGAGTGAGAATCGTGGAATTTGCGGCATCAAAACGCAGTTGAACCGCCGTGGATACCTTGTTGACATTCTGTCCACCCGGTCCCGAAGCCCGCACAAACTCCAACCGAATCTCCCCCTTCGGGATGAATACCTGCCGTAACATTTCAAGACTCCTCAGCGGATTGGCCAGTGGCCAGACGCAACCACCCACAGCGAGAGTCACCCTGGCGGAACGGGGGTGCGTCCCAGGGTGGCAGCCACTGTGGGGTGGACGATAGACCCGCTTCATGCCTGCTCCCCGCACAAATCCATATCTCAATGGACATTAAAACTGGTTCGCCAGTGTCCGCCCTGTGTGGCCCGACCGGCACACACTCCCCCCGTGTTGGCACCAATGGGCAAGAGGAAAACAGGTTGCGACATAAGGCGGTTTGTGGCGACTTCCGGGCAGCGTACCACTGGCCTCGGATGATTGAAAGTGGTCAATTTCCCTCCGACAAGGCACCGATCAGACACGCCCGCGCGGCACAGGGAAATGTGGGGGTGTTCTGGAAGGTCTCGAAGGAGAAAGGCAAGAAGGACAAGATCTCTCGTTGTGGCTGGGCGAGTTTGCCCAAGGATTACCATGCGGCTTATCATGACGAAGAATGGGGAGTGCCGGTACATGATGACCGATGTCAATGCCCCCCCGGCAGGACGCGCATCAAGGTCATGAGAATGCCCGCCATCATGGCCAGTTGCGCCAGGGCAAGGCCGACCATCCACTTGATGGTCTCGTTTTTGGCCATTTCAATCTCTTTCCTCACCGATTCGATTTCTTTCTGCAACGCCAGCTTGGCAATCTCGACATCCCCTTTTGTGGCCAATTCCCGCATCTGGGTTTCTTCCACCTTTTTAATGACATCGGAGAGCATTTCTACCTGAGCCTCTGCCTGAGCAGACGGAACACCGGCGGTCTCCAGTCTTTTCACAAAGGCCAGCGTGTCAAACGGCATGGCAACGGCTGTACTCACAGCAGGTACTCCTTCCAGGGTGGACGTACCTATACTGTATAGTATCAATGGTAGCGATGGAACAGAAAAATGCGCCGGATGGGCACAAGGGGGCTTCTCCTCATGGGGAGCGGTTCCGGATCTGCCCGGTTGGAGGGGGATGATCGGCGGGATCGATGGGCCATGCCGGGGCGATTGCTGGAGGGTGATTTTTTCCAACTGATTGCTATTTGATTGCTGGCATAAAAACGGCCACCCTGAAGGTAGCCGCAAGTGATTGAAAAATATGGTGGGCGGTACAAGGATCGAACTTGTGGCCCCTACCGTGTCAAGGTAGTGCTCTCCCGCTGAGCTAACCGCCCCCGTTCTGATGACACCGACATCTGTTTTGCCAGGAAGGAAGAACCATAGAATATGTTGGCGCGGTTGTCAACCCCCCCTGCGCACAACACCCCCATGTTGTGCGGGTCCACATTTTTCTGGCCGCCCAAAAAATAAATCTCCGTAACCATTTGAAATATTACGCCATCTTCCCCCCATTGAACCGGAATCACCCCCCCTCCGGTGCCAACACCTCCCGCTTGCCCGCACCATTGGGGGCCGAGACCAGCCCCTCGGTCTCCATCCGCTCCACAATACGGGCCGCACGGTTGTAGCCAATCTTGAAATGACGTTGCACCATACTGGTACTCACCTTGCGATGATGCAAAACCGTCCGAACGGCCTGATCGTACAGCTCATCCTGCTCCTCGCCCCCCGCACCACCCACATATCCCCCATCCTCTCCCTCATCTCCCTCCCCGGAACTCTGCATCAACACCGAATGATCATAGTCGGGCGTCCCCGTGGATTTGAGATATCTGACCAGATCATGCACCTCCTTGTCGGAGACAAAAGGGGCATGGATGCGCTGCAAATGCGACGTGCCAGGAGGCAGGAAAAGACCATCCCCCATCCCCAACAATCGATCGGCCCCCATGGCATCCAGAATGGTGCGGGAGTCAATCTTGGAGGAGACCTGAAAGGCCAAACGGGTCGGAAAGTTGGCCTTGATGAGACCCGTGATCACATCCACCGAAGGCCGCTGCGTGGCCAGAATCAGATGCAACCCCGCCGCCCGCGCCATCTGGGCCAGCCGGGCAATGGCCGGCTCCACCTCTTTGCCCACCTGGATCATCAGATCCGCCAATTCGTCAATCACAATGACAATCAACGGTTTGGTATCCAGGGGAATCGGCTCCTCCTTCTCCACCATCCGTCCGGTCTCTGGATCCGTCCCGATCTTGACCCGCCGGGTCGGCTGCTCGTCGTGATCGATACAGTACGCAATGCGTTCGTTGAAACCCGTCAGATTGCGCACCCCCAGTTCCGACATGAGACGATACCGGTTTTCCATCTCCGAGACCGCCCATTTCAACAGATTGGCGGCCTTGCCCACATCGGTCACCACCGGGGCCAGAAGATGGGGAATTCCTTCATAAATGGACAATTCCAACATTTTGGGGTCCACCATGAGAAAACGAACCTCATCGGGCCGGGCCGAAAAAAGAATGGAGCAGATCATCGCATTGACCGCCACCGATTTGCCCGAACCGGTCGTCCCCGCCACCAGCAGATGGGGCATCTTGGCCAGATTGCCCGACACCGGATTGCCAAAAATGTCCGAACCCAGGGCCACCGCCAACGGACTGCCCATCTTGCGGAAACCCTCCGAGGTCAGAATCTCCTTGAGATAGACGGTCTGCCGCACCTCGTTGGGAATTTCAATGCCAATCACCGTCTTGCCCGGCACATTCCCCACCACCCGCACCGAAGAGACCGAAATGGAACGGGCCAGATCATCCGACAAACCAATCACCTTGGCCGCCCGCACCCCCGGCGCGAGATCCAGCTCAAAGGTGGTCACCACCGGACCGGGCAACACATCCACAATCTGCCCCTTGATCTTGAAATCCGCCAGTTTTTGCTCCAGCGTGCGGGCAATGAGATGGAGATCCTCCGGCGTGGGACCACCCATCTTTTTGGGGCCGGGGTCCACCATCAGGGAAAAAGGTGGCAAATCCGGCACCGGCGGCACCTCCACGACCAGACTCCGCTCCCACACCTTTTCCATGCC
>CAIWLA010000436.1 GCA_903913345.1 uncultured Magnetococcales bacterium
CCCACCCTGCCGGCCATCACACAAAACACCCTGAGTGAATGGTTAAAAAAACACATCCAGAACGAGGATGCCGATGTCATGGCGTGGATCCACGTCCTCAACATCCGAGCCAAACAGGATGCATCGGCCACACACAGGTAGGGACTGAGAGAATTTTCAAACCCGTTTTCTTTAATTGGGACGGCACTTCAAAGAATATTGACGCCGTTGGCACCAGACATTATCATGCCCGCCTGTGGATGCCGGTGACAAGAGAGATGCGCAACAAAGCTGCCTTGACGGACGATGGCATCCTCGTCAAACCAGGGATCAGATGACCACGATTAACCAGAGCGGCGAGAATGTCTACCCATTCCTTTATTCTTCTGTTGACGTTCCTGCTGACCATGCAAGCCGCACCTGTTTTCTCTGACGCAGAGGATAAAGGCTTTGAAATGGCGTCATCACAGACCAATCTCACGGGCATCTGGACTGGCAAGTGGACAGGTTCTGTTTTTAGCGGTGATGTATCTCTCTCCATAAACCAATCCAGTAGTAATATTTCAGGCACCCTGACGCTTGGGTTGGGTTGCTTCCCCAGTGGAGCGGTTTCTGGAACAATCAAAGGGAATTCGTTTCAGATGAAGGTGATCGGCCCGAATGATAGCGTGTTGCTCTATTCCGGTTCCCTGTTAAGTGAAAATGTAGCGTCTGGTTCATGGTCCCAACAATCCGGCAAATGCCCTCTCCCAAATGGCAAATGGGCATTAAGCAGAAATCTTTAGGATGGACCGACCTGGGCGGACTTGACGGTGCCTTTGCCGGTGGTTTGAGGGGAACGGTGCGAAAGGCTTCAAGACAAGTCTAGCGGTTTTGTTCGCTGAGAGGTACCACAGGTTGCGCAAGGCAATCAATCCCCGAAAGAAGTCCACCGTCAAGTCGCACCAATTGAGTATCACCGTATTGTACAAACGTGGGGGGCGAAAATCCAAGCGTTTTCCTGGCGGCGTTGTCATCACCCCAATCGATATGATCGCCACGCATTGTCCCAGAAATCGATCCGAATGAAGAGACCATGCGGATCGTGTTGTTTCCATGTCTGTAAAAGACAAATGAATATTTTTCTTTGCAATAATATCTATTAAGCTCGACAGGTTTTGGCATCCAGGTGACGGACACATAACTGAAAAGGGGCCATACCAATAATATCGACAGGGCGGCACCGATCCATGGCCCGTAAACCGACAGTGCGACACGATCATTCCTGACCTGGGATCCAACGGGCATGGGACAGGCGATCAAGGCACTGGCAGTCTCGACAATCTCGTCATCTGATATGGATAAAGGCACCTCTGGTTCAACGGATTGGGCGGAAACAACGACAACGGACCTTGCCGGGGCTTGCTCGATTTGAGCTGGCAGAGATTGGACAACCCTCCCCTTTGGTCTCAGTGCAGCCACAGCAGGCCGAGCTTCTTTCATAATGCGGCTCTCGATCAGCACGAACACGGTCACCAGGATCGGAACCACGACTGTCAACGCCGGTGACTGCTGGTTGACCCAGTCGGCGATCATCGGATCGGAAATGACCATCTCTCCGGCGACCCAGCCAAGCATCACACCGCCACCGTCAATCAGCAGTGGATAGCGTTTCAACAAGGCACCAACAAACAGGCTCCCGAACATCAGTAACGGCACACTCATCAACAAACCCAAAACCAAAAACAAGAGACTGCCTTGGGTGATCGCTGCCAGTCCGAGCACATTGTCTACACTCATGACAACATCGGCGACGATGATCGTGCCGATGGCCGACCACAGGCCTGTGTTACGCCCCTCTGTCTCCTCGATGGATGTCGTCTTTTCGTCTTCCTCGATAATCAGCTTGATGGCAATAACGATCAACACGATGCCACCGACCAACTTGAGCAGCGGAATGAGCAACAACAAGCTCGCCACAGCAGTCAGCAGAATGCGGAGCGCAATGGCACCAGTGGTTCCGATCCACATGGCACGCCGCATCTGTGCCGGCGGTAGTGTACGGCAGGCCAGTGCGATCACCACGGCGTTGTCCCCACTCAGAAGCACATCGAGGAGAAACACCTCCAGCGTTAGAGTCAGGTAGTGGAAAATGTTGTCAAAGCCTGTCACGGTTACCTCGTTGTGAAACGCATCCAAAAATGCCAGACAAGCCAGCATAAACTCCGGTGGTCACGACTTGGCACAGTACGGCTCCAATCAGCAGGTGGCGCACAGCGAACCGATTCCGCTCCATCCCCGCCATCAGCGGGCGAACAATATGCTGGGACCAGTTTTGAAATCACGCAAGAATTCAGTATCAGGTGATAGCACAATCGTCGGCCCAGCCTCCGCCAACGCCTGTCGGTAGGTCTGTAATGAACGGTACAATTTATAGAACGGTGGATCTTTGTCGAATGCGCCAGAGAGAATCTGGTTGGCCTCGGCATCGGCCTGTCCGCGGGTTATCTTGGCCTGTCCCTGTGCTTCGGACAGGATCACGGTGCGCTCGCGGTCGGCTTTTGCCTGGATCTGCTGTGCCCACTCAAAGCCCTGTGCGCGTAATTCTTTGGCCTCGCGCTGACGCTCCGATTTCATCCGGTCATAGATGGCCTGACTGGTTTCCAAGGGCAAATCCATCCGGTGAAAACGGACCTCCACGATCTCAATGCCAATATCCTTGGCTTTTTCGGCCACTTCCTTCTGAATGTGCTCGACAATGCGCGGACGATCTTCCGACAGCAGCGAACGCAGCATGACTTGGCCCAGTTCGCGACGCAATGATGAACTCACCAATTGCGTGAGTTGCAGCCCCGCCTGCTCCTGTGTGCGCACTGCCTGGTAGAAACGCAAGGGGTAGGCAATGCGGAAACGGGTGTAGGTTTGTACCTCAATGCGCTTTTGATCACCCAAGATGACCTGCTCGGTCGGCAGTTCCAAAGTGAGCAGACGGGTGTCGTAGTAGAGGATCGAATCGATCAGCGGCAGCTTGACTTTCAGCCCCGGTTCGTTCACAGGACTGATCGGCGCACCGAGGCGAATGATCAATGCCTGCTGTGTTTCAGTCACGGTATAGAGGGTGGCCGATAGCAGCCAAAGCAGGAAAAATGCGACGAAAGCAAGGGTGATGCGCCATTTGGAACTCATTTTCCCGTCCCCCTGGCTTCCGGTTTGTCTTTTTCTGCCAGCGGCATGTAGGGGACAATGCCGGACATGCCCTTACCCGATGTATCGATGATGACCTTGGTCGCCTTTTTCAGAAGCTCGTCCGTGCTTTCGAGATAAAGCCTCCATGCCGTTACCTCCTTGGCCTTGACGTAGCTTGCATAGACCGACAGGAAGCCCTTGGCGTCCCCTTCGGCCAGGTTTACCGCCTGTGATTTGTAGGCCTCGGCCTCTTGCACAATGTGTGACGCCTCACCACGAGCACGCGGAATGATGTCGTTGGCATACGCCTCGGCCTCATTGCGGGCGCGTTCCTGGTCGGCTCGGGCGCGCTGCACATCGTTGAAGGCATCAATGACCGTGCCGGGCGGATCCACACGCTGCAACTGCACCTGGGTAATCAAAATGCCGGAATCGGTCTTGTCGAGCAATGATTGCAGCAAGTCGCGCGTCTGGTCCGTGATCTGTTGTCGTTTGTCTGACATGGCGGCCTGAATGGGGGTACGACCAATCACCTCACGCAACGCACTTTCAGCCACAATCTTTATCGCCGCTTCGGGGTTATCCACTTTGAACAGGAATTTGCCACTATCCTTGATCCGCCAGAATACCGCACATTCGCCTTCCAGAATATTCTCGTCACCGGTCAGCATTTGCCGTCCGTGCGGGCCATCGACACCACCTGACAAAGCGATAGGCCCGCTGCCAAGTTGCAACTGATTGACCTGTGTAACCTTGGGCAGCAGCACTGTTTCAAAAGGGTACGGCAGGTGGTAGTGAAGGCCTGGTTCGCTGGTTTCCACCCACTGACCGAAACGCAAGACCACGCCTTGCTCGTCCGGTTGCACCTTGTAGATACCGGCACTTATCCAGGCGATGGTCAGCAGGCCAACCATCAAAAGCAGGCCCTTGCCGCGCAGTCCAAGCAACTGGGTGTAGTAGTTGAACCATTGCATCAGTTCCGCAGACCTTGAACCCATGTTGTGATCAATCGGCGGATTCGGGTGATCTTCGAGAGAGTTTGACGACATCGGTATAAGTTCCAGTGACGCTCAGAGACAGAATCCTGCGACGACAGTGATGCCATGGCGGCGAACGGGGCGGACCAGCATGGTGCCACCGGCCCAGGATGTTGGGTGAACCGCCCCCCTACAAGGGTTTTCCCCATACGTCGACAAAGGCGATCTCCTCCAGAGGCTTGCGTTGCCTCGGTGCCAACTCCCGCTCGCGCAATGACGCATCCAGCAGATCGGGTGATCCGGGATAGCCCAATGCCAGGACCGTGACCAGCTCGAAGAGGTCATCCAGGGTGTACAGCGCACGCACCGCATCGGGGTCGTACCCCGCCATCGGATGCACCGCCAGTCCCATGGCCGTGGCCTGGATGGTCAATTGGGCATTGGCCGCGCCCACGTCATGCCATGCCCAGCGATTGGGCTTGCCGTTGTGATCGTGGAGCGTGCGGGCCAACGATACCAGCAGCACGGGCGCATTCTTGGCCCACACCTGGTTGACATCCATCAGACAGCCCAGCAGGCGGCTGAAGCCCTCCCCCTCCTCCCGAAAGGCCACGATATAACGCCATGGCTGGGTATTGTAGGCCGATGGTGCCCAGCGGGCCGCCTCCAGCAGCGTTCTCACCACCCCTCGATCCACCGGACGGGAAGCAAATGATCGCGGAGACCAACGCTGACGGATCAGCTCATGGAGGGAAGGATCGGGTGTGGTCATGGCGCATGGCTCCCTTGGTGGCGACGAGACAGGGGTGAATGGTAGACCACAGTCGGCATCGGGTCAACCCTGGTCAATCCACCGAAGGGCGGCGAAAGTTTTTTCTGGTGTGCTTGTTTCACGTCCACTTCGTCGATTCCGTGGGCGATTTGAGACCGGAATGGATAAAAATGACGAAAAAGCCATCAGGATGATGGTTCCGTTCCTTTAATTGACTTTGGAATGGTGATATATTGTCGCTCATGTTCATTCCCATCATCTAAAAAGGATTACCACCATGGCTAAAGAGAAAAAGGCAGAACACGTCCAGGATGTCAAACCCGCCGTGACGGGTTATCAAGAAGCCCTATCGGCCATCGCCGAGTTGCAATTGGATGAGATGGTAAGCCTGAAGGCTGACCTGGAAAACTGGATCGGACAGAAGCAAAAAGAGCAGAAGAAGGAGCTTTATGCAAAAATGTTCGAGATGGCGAAGGCCGCTGGCTTCTCCTCCGTTGAAGAGTTCATTGCATCTCAAAGGGGTGGCCGGGCTACCAGGAGCGATAAAGGCGTGAAAATGCCGCCAAAGTACCAGAACAAAGACAAGACAAAAACATGGTCCGGGAAAGGCCGTAAGCCGGACTGGGTTCTTCAGCACCTCGCAGCGGGCGGTAAAATTGAGGCCCTGGAGATCAAATAGATCTCCAGGGCCTCCCCGATTGCTGGCCTCGTTGAGAACCAATGATGAGGCAGCACACGGGGAATGGAATACCATCGCAACAGACTAAAACGAGGACAAAATGCCATGAATTTCGGAGAACGCATTCAGACCGCCCGCAAGCAGGCCAAGCTTACCCAAAAAGAGTTGGCAGCGCGAGTGGGTATCAGCCAAACCGCCGTCCACAAATTGGAGTGTGGAAGATCCAAATCTTCCCGCCGAGCAGTCACCATTGCCCTGACGTGTGGTGTGGATCCCATCTGGCTGGATACCGGACGAGGAGAAATGTCTCTCATCGGGTCAACGCCAGGCATGACACGAGACGAGCTTGCCAAAGCCGCTGGAGAGGGAGAACTCCATCGGGCACCGCTGTTCGCCCGCCTCCCCCTCATCTCCTGGGAAGACGCCAGCCAGTCGTGTGAGGAACCCGATGAATCTTTCCATCCCACAGCATTGGCATGGCTTCCCGTCGCCCCCAGGTCCAGCGAACAGACGTTCGCCTTGCGCGTCCCGGACGACTCGATGGTGCCGGAGTTCCGCGAAGGAGAAATGATTTTTGTTGATCCGACACGCCCAGGCCAACACAACCAATTCATCGTCGCCCGCATGGAAAACGATGCCATGGCCACGTTCAAACAGTTGATGGTCGTCGGAAACAAAACCTACCTGAAGCCCTTGAATTCCCGCTACCCGTTGATCAACGTTCAGGATTCCATCAAGGTATGCGGCGTTGTTGTCGGAAAATACAAAGAATATTAAAAAATCAAGCCAGTCTTGATGATGCTGCATCCCTGAGATTTCCAGGAGGTGACATCACGGCAAGGTCAGGACAAGACCGTGTTTGACAGATCTCACGACCCAACATTTTAAACAATGACGGTCATCCTGTGGATGGCCGTTTTTTTGCCAACAATCAAACAATTATCCGATTGTTTTTTATTCAAAAAACGAAAAAAAGACGGCATCGGCAGTCCGCCAACCGAAAAGAATGATTTACAAGCTGTGCCTTTATGGTTTACATTGGCGGGTGGGGGTCGTTTTTGTCCTCGGTCAACTCGTCAAAAGAAGGAATCGTAACCATAATGAACAAATTGAACATTTCCATATTGGCCGGTGCCGCATTGCTGTTTGCCTCTGCACCGACCCATCTGGAGGCCGCATCGCCCGGTCAGTGGAGCTATTCGGGATTTACCCAATGGCATCCGAATGATGGAAGAACGGGGCTGGGTACCTTTGGAACACAATGCTATTTTTGCAAAGCGGATACCTCGGTTGCGCCACCACCACCGCCACCCCGCATCCCAACCCCGGTGGTCGCTGCCCCCGTTCACAAAGCACCTGCCCCTGCCCCTGTTCCTGTCCTGGCCAAAAAATGTCCAGAGATGGTCAAGGGTGCCACCGTCAGTACAGAGGGCTGCTGGGTCATCAAAAATTTGAACTTCCGTACCAACAGCGCGGCCATTGAACCCAAGGGGGTCCACGCACTGCAAGAGGCCATCGATCTCTTGAAGAAAAATCCCAACTTGCATGTGGAAATCCAAGGCCATACGGATAACGTTGGCAAGGCACCTTACAACAAAAAACTCTCCCTGGCGCGGGCCAACTCGGTCATGACGCATCTGGTCAAGCACGGAATCCAGAAAAAACGGCTCTCCGCCGCAGGTCACGGTCTGGAAAGACCAGTTGACAGCAACGATACCGAGACCGGTCGCGCTGCCAATCGTCGGGTGGAGATGCATATCGTCCGGTAATCCCTTTCACAAGGGGCATTTTGCCCCCTCTGCTGCACCAAAAAGCCGCCCTTTCGGGCGGCTTTTTGGTCTCATGCCGCGTTATTGGGCACTCTCTCCCTGAATTTTCTTTTCCTGTTCTTCCAGCTTTCTTTTTTGTTCCTGTATCCTTTGCAGTCTTTGCTGTTTTTCCTGCGCCTCATGTTTCTTGCTGATTTGTTCCCGGCAATTTTTCATGGCCTCTCTGGTCTGAGCCGCCTCGAAACAGGCCAGTTTGGCCTTCAAATCCTCCACTTTTCTGGCCTTGTCCCTCTCAAAGTTTGCCTGTTGACTGGCACTTTTCTCCTTGACAGTCCCCTCTTTGACCGGTTCCTCCTTGTCGGCCAACACCGATCCCGGAGAGAGAAACACAACCAGGGCAGTCAATAACAACAATCGCTTCATGGTGTCACTCCTTGCATGAAATGGATAGCCGAGTCCACAGGATAGCGCAAATCCATTCAGACAAAAAGTCCTGACCACCATCCGCCAGAAAAACGGCCCAGCCCCTGGAATGGAAAAAGGGCCATGCCCTGGACCAAAAGGAAATAACGATGGCTTTTCGGCCATCCAAACCGTAGAATGGCCGGAGGGGTGGCGACATGACCCCTCGCCAGACTGTCTCCCGAAAGAAAACACCCGGTGATCCAACCATGAAATTTATCGACCCACGTATCGATTTCGCTTTCAAAAAAATTTTCGGCAATGAACAGGCCAAGGAGATTCTCATCAGTTTCCTGGAAAGCCTTCTGAAACTGGAGGGAGATCGGCGCATCGCCGCATTGACCATCCTCGACCCCTTCCTGGCACCCAAAATTCGAGAGATGAAATATTCCATCCTGGATGTCAAGTGTCGAGACCATCGTGGCATCTCCTACATCGTCGAAATGCAGATTCAAAAGGTGGCCGCCTTCCTGAAACGCATTCAATACAACACCGCCAAGGCATACACAAACCAGATTGCCAGGAGTGAAGAGTATCCCAGGCTGAATCAGGTCATCGCCATTACCATCACCGACTTTATCCTGTTCGAGGACTTTGATCACTGTGTCTCCCGTCACGAGTCGCACGAGACCCTCACGGGACAGAGCTATTTGCACGATATTATTCATCTCTTCATCGAACTCCCCAAGTTCACGAAACCGCTGGAGGCGTTGGACGATATTCTGGACAGATGGATCTATTTCATCCAGTTTGCCGGATCGTTACAAGAGATTCCCGAAAAGCTGAATGCCGCCCCGTTCCGCCATGCCTTTGAGATGGCCATGGTCGCCAACATGACCATTGAAGAACTGGAAATGTATGACAACGCCGGCATTGCCATCGCAGACGCACGGGGGGCGGTTGAACTGGGCGAACAGAAAGGCAGACAGGAGGGCAGACAGGAGGGCAGACAGGAAGAAGCCGCTGCCATGCTGCTGATATTGCTCGGTTGCAAGTTTGGTCAGATCACGGAATCGATGACGGCACACATCACTGGCGCACAGAGAGAAACCATCGAAAACTGGATCAGGAAACTCCTGTTCGCCCATTCCCTGGACGATGTGTTTGCCGAATGACCCAACCAGTCAAACCGAAAAACGGCCTTCCAGCAGACCCATCCACTCCTCTTCGGTCAGGATGCGCACCCCCAGGGCCTCGGCCCGCTGCCGTTTGGAACCGGGAGATTCCCCCGCCACCACCAGAAAGGTCCGCTCCGAGACCGAACCGGAGACCTTGGCACCCAACCCTTCCAAACGGGCCTTGGCCTCCTGGCGGGTCATCTGTTTCAAGGTGCCCGTGAGGACAACCGTCTTGCCCGCCAAGGGTTGATGGGTGGTGGATGATGGGTGGCTGGTCGGCATACGCCACCACTGTGTTCCTTCAATCTCACGCAACCGTTCCAGGACCGCACGATGGTGCGCATCCTGGAAAAATTGGCACACCCGCTCCGCCACCACCGAACCCACCTCCGATACCCCCGCCAGTGCCTCCCGATCGGCAGCCATCAGATGATCCAGCGTACCAAAATGGCGCGCCAGATTGAGGGCAATGGTCTCTCCCACGTCACGAATACCCAAGGCAAACAAAAATTGTCCCAAATGACGCTGTTTGGCGGTTTCAATGGCCGACAACAGATTGTCCACCGATTTTTCCCCCAGGCGATCCAGTGTACACAGGCGCGCCCGGTGATTGGCCAGGAAAAAAATGTCCGCCCAATCCTGCACCAAACCGGCCTGCACCAGCCATTCCACCATTCGGTCGCCCATCCCCTCGATATCCAGGGCACGCCGTGAGACAAAATGTTTGATCCCCTCCTTGCGCTGCGCCGCACAGGCCAAACCGGCGGTACACCGCAGGGCCACCTTCCCCTCCTCCTGCTCCACGTTTGCCCCACACCCTGGACAATGGGTCGGCCAGACCATGGGGAGGGCGTCCGGGGAACGCCGGGACAACACCACCCCCACCACTTCGGGAATGACATCCCCGGCCCGACGCACCATCACCGTATCTCCCACCCGCACATCCTTGAGGGCCATCTCCTGGAGATTATGCAGCGTGGCGTTGGCAATCGTCACCCCTCCCACCGACACCGGTTGCAACCGGGCCACCGGGGTCAAAACCCCTGTCCGGCCCACCTGGAAATCCACCCCCAGCAGGCGGGTACTCACCTCACGGGGCACAAATTTATGGGCCGCCGCCCAACGGGGGGAACGGGCCACATAACCCAACCGCTCCCGATCCGCCAACCGGTTTACCTTGTACACCACCCCATCAATCTCATAGGGCAGGCTGGCGCGTCTGGCCTCCATGCGGCGGTAATAGTCTACACACCCCTCCACCCCGACCACCCGTTCCCAGAGGTCACAGACCGGCAGACGCCACCCCTTCAACCGCTGCAAGATGGCATCGTGCTCCTCCGGCATCGTGCCACCCTCCCATTGGCCCAGACCGTGACAGAAAAAGTGCAACGGTCGCTCGGCGGTCTTGTTCGCATCCAGTTGCCGCAGACTCCCCGCCGCCGCATTGCGTGGGTTGGCAAACGGCTTTTCGCCCCGCTCCCTCGCCACATGGTTCCATTGTTCAAAACCCGCCAGGGGCATATAGACCTCGCCGCGCACCTCCAGGAGGTCGGGAATGGTCCCCTCGCCCGCCAATTGCAGGGGAATGGTCGCCAGGGTGCGCAGTTGGGCGGTCACCTCCTCCCCCACCTGACCATCGCCACGGGTGGCCGCCCGCTGCAACAGGCCCCGACGGTAGAGCAGCGACACCGCCACCCCATCCAGCTTGGGTTCGGCCACATAGACAATCGCCTCGTCCCGACCCAACCCCTCCCGTATTCGCCGATCAAAACCGCCGACATCGGCCTCTTGAAACAGATTATCCAGCGACAGCATGGGTACCCCATGCCGCACCTCGACCAAACGGCTCAACGGTTTGGCTCCCACCCGTTGACTGGGCGAATCGGGGGTCACCCAGTGGGAAAATTGCCTCTCCAGATCAAGCAACTCGGCAAACAGCCGATCATACTCTCCATCCGTTATCTCCGGGTCATCCAGCACGTGATAGCGATGGTTGTGATGATGCAGACAGTCCCGCAAATGGATCAGCCGCTGCATGGGGTCCGTTGCCGATGGATTCATGGTATTCACCCAACCAATGGTTCAAGTACAGAAGAGGGCATCCCCTTGGCCCGGTAGCCGACCCAACGGTTGATGCGATTGATGATGCGCTTGTGGTCCGAGTCACTGAGGGCCGCATAGAGCGGCACCGCCAGCATATGTTCCCGGAACCGCTGCAACCCAGGGAGAGGAGACAGAGAACGGGCCGGGGCCGGTTGAAACCAGAGCGGAGAGGCGGCATGAATCCCGGCCTTGCGCAAAAATTGTTGCAGATCCGAAGATCCCTCCGCAGAGGCCATCGCGAGGAGAAACATCTCCCAGACCCGCCCCTCTCCCCCCTCCTCCGGCAACTGGAACCATTCCCGGCCACGCAACAGTCGATACCGTTCTGCCAACGCCTGCCGTCGGGCCAGACGCCCCGGCAGGCTTTCCAACTGGGACAACCCCAGGGCACAGGCCAGTGGCCCAGGGGGATACGGCCGCCGACGCCGCAGCTCCCCGGCCAAATGATCATCCCGGGTCAACAACAGACCACTCCCCCCCGCCGCCACCAGGCGATTGCCGCTGAGGGACAACACCTGCACATCCCCCCAGCCACACCCCGGCACGGGCAAAGGGAGAGACGAGAGATCCTCCAGCCAGAAGGGAACCTCACCAGCCGTCTGCCGGACGGGCACCCCGCAGGCATGTTGGCAAAACCCGGCCCGCAACGCCCCGCCCGGAGCGGCATCGGTCATAAAATGGCCATGACCCTGCCCCGTGACCGGATCCACATCCCGCCAGGCGGGATGCAACCAGGCGGCCGTCAAGGCCTCGGTCCAGACCGGATCCAGGAGGGGATCGACCCCGATCTTCTCCCCGTCGGGCCATCCCAGCACCGTTTTCAAGGTCAGCACCCCCTCCACCGGGTCGGCGAAGGCCACCGCCGAACGGTGCCAGATCGCCTCCCAGGCCGCTTCCCAGCGGGCCAACAGGGCATCATCCCGAAACGGGGCGTGGCGCACCTGCCGCCGCACGGCGAGATCATCGGCACGGGTCAAATCGGCCCGAACCAGGGGCACCGCCTGGACCGACCGGACCATTCTGGCCATCAAAAATTCCGGGTCATGGAAGAATCCGGGTGGGCAGGCCATCGATGCTGGTCTGGTTTTTTTCCCTCCAATAGGTCTGGATCCCCTCCTCCCCCTTCTTTTCCGCCCAACGCACCATCTCCTCCCGATCGCCCTGAAAGGCAAAGAAGGGCACCCCGTATCCGCAGGAGGTTTGCACCAGATCGATGGTGGCCACGACCATCTGTCGTTTGCCCGGCAGATCGGGAAAATGGCCCACCAGAGTCAGCCACTCGGCATCGCGGGGATGGACCACCCGCCCCTGGCCATAGAGACGGACTATGAGCGGCTGTTCCTCAAAACTGCACCACATGAAGGTGATGCGACCGCCGTCCGCCAAATGGGCCGCCGTTTCGTTGGCACTGCCGGTCAGGTTTAAAAAACAGATGGTCTGCTCGTCCAGAACGCGCAAGGTATCCATCCCCTTGGGCGACAGATTGACCCGTCCATCCGCCATGGCCGTGGCCACAAAAAACAGATGTTGCCGGGCGATGAATGCCTGAATGTCCGGATGGATTGTAGGGTAAAATTTTGCCATTTGCGCGCCTCTCCGTTCGGCTCCCTCTCCCTGTCCTGACCCAGGCCAAGTGTCCCATGATAGCCCAAACCGAACACGATTGACCAGTTTTTCTGCAAAACCCCACGGTAAATTTGTTCTCGACCAGTGAAGCTACGAAACGGTAGCGCGACAGGTGTTTTGCGTCATATGGAGGTA
>CAIWLA010000437.1 GCA_903913345.1 uncultured Magnetococcales bacterium
ACGTGGCTGACCGGCGTCACCGTCGAACTTTCGCCACCCATGATATTGAGCACACAAACCCGATCTTCCTTGGTGGCCATATCGGCCAGGGAGTGAATGCCCATGTAATAGGGAAATTCAGGCTCGCCCCGGACGTGCATAAAATTGTACCCTTCGTTCAGTTTCAAGTCCACTACTCTGGCCATATCATACCTCGATCTCTCTTTTGCAGTCGCCGGTCTCAAAACAGGCAGACAGGCCGCAAAATCAGGAAATATTGGAAAACCGCGTCACAGGCCTGAACGACCCGACGCGACCCATGAACCCTCCCCAATCCGGGCGATTCGGTCTAGCGAATACCCAATTTTTGGGCAATCACCTGGCGTCCGCCCCCCGCCATCCAGCGGTCGGCGGCCATGGCATGGTTGATCACCTCACTCATGGCAGAGTCAAAGCCAAACATGGCATAGGGCAGACCCAGCGCATCCAGAATATCCCGCAGATAACCCAGACCGCGGATCAGATTCGGACCGCCCCGCCCGACCACCACATAAAGAGGCGTCGGACCGTGTTCGGAAAAATATTCCCGCAGGGCGTCCCCCATGGCACGGAAGGTCTCGTAAATGTCCGTGTTGTTGGCCTTGCCACCGATGATGAACAGCACATTGGTCTGGGGCAGCCAGTATTGATAGGTGATCCGGCTGATCTCCTTCATCTTGGCATAGGGGGGATTGCCCCCGAAATCCGACGAAATGGTCGCCATATCCCCCAGGAGTTCGGTCACCAGGGCATTGGCCCCGCCGCCAAAGGTCATCGCCGTCACCGTACCAGCCGGATTGATGACGAAGACATCCGACTGCCCTTGATAGGTGCGCAACTGGTTGACGGCCAACTCATATTCGGAGAGGTCGGTATTGTCCAGATCATCCGGCAAAAAGAGACGCTTCGAGTTGCGGTCGTCGCCATCAAAGGCACATTTGAAGTCACAGGCCACCGGCACCAACCGGTTGCTGGCATCCCGCGTGATGCGAATGGGATTCAGCTCCAGCATGGTCATGCCATAGTTATGGAAGAGGTCCCACAATTTGGTCAGGTTTTGCACCAGCGGGCTGATGATCTCGTTGGGCGCACCCAGCTTCTGCAGGGCGTTGGAGATGACAAAACCCTTCAACCCGGTCAGGGGATCAAACGGCACGGAGACAATTTGGTCCGGTGACAACTCTTCAATGTCCACACCCCCATGATGGGTGATGGTCAGGGTGGGGGCACGGTAACGGGTGCTGTCGGTCAGGTTGACATATACCTCATACTCGGCCTTGATAAAACTCTCATACGTCACCCCTTCGGACTTGGCCGTCGAATTGCCATGACGGTGTTCGGCAAAATAGAGACGCTCCTTCTCTTTGAGCGCGGTGCGCACGTCGGTGGCCTTGCCCACCAGCCCGGCTTTGCCCTTTTTGCCGATTCCCCCTTTAAAAACAGGCTTCACCAACACGCCGCCGTATTTGTCGATCAGGGCCTGGATCTCCTCCGGTTGGGCCTCGGCACCCAAAATTTCCGCCGTCGGAAAATCGACATACTTGAGCAGTTTGGCTCCCCATTTCATGCCGGTAATCTGCATTGGTGTGGTTCCTCACTCTTTGACTGTTGCGTATGGAAGTTAGGATTGCCCGGCGAACCACCGGACAGGCCCGGTAAAAAAACGGGCAAGCCCAATTTTATGCAAATTTGGCTCACCCGTTCCCGAAAAACAGCGCATTAAAATGGCGGGAGCGACGGGGCTCGAACCCGCGACCTCCGGCTTGACAGGCCGGCGTTCTAACCGACTGAACTACACCCCCGCATACTGGATTCCAACATCACGCCAGAGGCGACCCATCCCATCCGGCCCGCCTCCTTTTCCTCCAATCAGACTTCGTGGAATACTACTAACCCGAAACCCCATCGGCTGTCAACAGCCGTCGAAAAGCCGGCTGCCCATTCGGCCGATAAAACCGGGAACCAACCCCACCAATCCAGACGACGTGGTGGGCGGGACAGGGCTCGAACCTGCGACCCTCGGCTTGTAAGGCCAATGCTCTCCCGGCTGAGCTACCCGCCCACACGCGACACCCCCTCGCTACTTGCCGGCCTTCTTGCCCAACTTTTCCACCTTGGCCGCCGATTTCTCGCCCTTGGCCGCCGGTTTTTCCACCTTGGCCGCCGCCGGTTTTTCTATCTTGGCCTTGGGCGGCGCAACCGGAACCGGCAGTGCCACCGCATCCCGCAGTCCCTTGCCCGGCTTGAACTTGGGCAGGCGGGCGGCGGGAATCTGGATCTCCTCCCCGGTGCGGGGATTGCGACCCGTCCGGGCGGCCCGATCGCCCGTCAGAAAGACCCCAAACCCAACCAGAGTCACCTGTCCACCCCCTTTCAGGGTCTCCTGAACCGCACCGACAACGGCATCAATCGCCTCTGAAGATTGGATCTTGGTCAAGCCGGTCTTGGCAGCGACCGCATCCACTAATTCCGATTTGTTCAACGGTATTCCTCCCCTTATCCCTTGGTATTGGCATGCCTTCGGCAAACGGAAACAACAGACATCCAGTTGCCACGCTTACTTTTATACGGGGAGAATCTCTGCTGTCAAGCCGCAACGTTACGCCGTTCAAGCTTTTTTTAACCAGTCCGACCGCAAAGGGGGGACAGACCGGCTCCGGGTGACCATTTTTTAAAAAAACCCTCTTGAAGAAAACCGGCAAACCCACTAGAATCGAAAGTCAGCAGGTTCTTAATTTCTCTTCCAAAAGGGGTGTATTCCAAGATGGCCACGAACAGCAAATCGGC
>CAIWLA010000438.1 GCA_903913345.1 uncultured Magnetococcales bacterium
CCCTGCGAAAATTTTTTGCAACCATTTGACATGATTGGTATACAAAAAACCTACCCCTGTAAGGGGGATAATCCCCCCCGGACCCCCTTGTACAGGCTATTTTTTCGGTGCCTCTTTTTTGGCCGCCTCTTTTTTGGGTGCTTCTGTTTTGGGCGGTTCTGTTTTGGGTGGTTCGGGATCCGGTTTGAGGGTGGGATCTTCGCCCAGCACCTCCTGCAACACCCATTCATACCGCTGCCGGGCCTCTTTCAGAATCGCCTCCACCTCCGCCTGTTGCGATCCCATGCGGAAATATTCCTTGCCCAACAAGGACATCGCCTTCAACGCCCCCAGTTTTCTGAATGCCCCCCAGGCCATGACCTTCTGCGCGGCGGGATGACCGGCCATGCGACCATAGGCCTGCACAATTTTTTCCGGATCGCCTATCTCATAGATACCCATGGCCAAAATTTTGCCCGCCATGGAGTTGCCCCGCATGAAACGGGTCGCCTTGAGCAACAAAGGTTCCCGATTGCGGGCAAACTTGGCGCGATGCACCAGCTTGACGACCAGAATTTCGCCCGCATCCGTCGCATCGCTGATATATTTTTCCAGAATGACCACGACCGCATTGATATCCGCAATCCGGGTCAGCTCCAGGGCCAGAATGGCCGAAGCCTTGGCATTGTTTTTACAGAAGGAGAGCCCCCGCACCATCTGCTCGACCCCCACATCCTTGCGATTGGCCACCCCCGAAGCCAAGGCAACCACACCGGGCGAACTGTCATTCAGCAGGTTCATGGCCTCCAGCATCTGCTCCACCGTCCCCTTGCGCATGATTTCCATCGCCCACAACAACTCGGCATCGGGTTGGCCCGTTGGCGCGGCGGCAATGGTGCGAATCATGTGGTTGACCGTACCCTGCTCGGCAATACCATTGGCCAGTGCCTCATAGGCCGTCTTGCTGATCGTGGCGTGCCGCAAAGCATCAATCAGCGGGTTGACCCCGCGCTGGGCCACAATACCCGCCACCAGGTCTTCGACCAACTCTTTCTGGTTGCTGACCTTGGTCAAGGCCTCCACCAAACGGGGCGGCTTGGCATCCTTGTGACCCAGGATGGACGTTACCAATCGTTTCTGTTTGTCCGGTTCGTTTTTGGCTTTTTCCAAAACGCCAATCATGGCATCCAGACGACCCGTCGCAATCACGGAGTCCACATCGATCGTTGGATGATCCATTTTTTCGCGCAATTTCATCAGTTTTTCATCTTCCTCGGAAACATCCGGGGCAGGCGAAAAACGGGTCTCCAGAGCCTCCAGTGCCTGGGCCGATTTGTCCCCCAACGCGGTTCCCAGCGTGGTGCGAATGCGGTCCAGTTGCTCGACGGTATAATTATCTTTCGATGCCATTGCCAAATCCTTTCCATTCCATCCAGAACGCTTTATAACGGGAACATGGAATTATGCCACAGTTCCAGCGCGAGGGCTACACCTCTTTTTGCGTTCGTCCGACCGTGTTACTGTTCTTTTACACTTTTTTGCGAGGCGTGGAGCCGTGACCACTATGCAAACCCAACCAAAAGTCTTCCAGGGCGATCTGGACGCGGAATATCAGCAACGGTACCTGAGCAGTCGTTATCTCTCGGTCGATACCGAA
>CAIWLA010000439.1 GCA_903913345.1 uncultured Magnetococcales bacterium
CAGGCGGTGCCAACCCAAGCGACTTGGCCGAAGATGGCATGGACCCATTATCTTCAAATTTTGCGAACAATGCAAATAAAATTTCACCGATTGCGTTTTTTTCGCGCTTTTTGTGCCCTCAGTGCCCATGCACAGGGTCGCCGCACCCCACCGCAGTCGTGGAGGAGCATCCTGCCACCTCAAACTGCAATACCACATGCTGGACACCGAAATTCTGTTTCAGCAGATCTTGGATCAACTTCTGGATCGGGACCGTCCGACTCAGAGGCATATCATCCACCTCCACGTGACCTTCAAAATGCACGTTATTGTCGTCCAGCATCCACATGTGGACGTGATGAATGGCGTTCACTCCTGGGAGATTACGCAGCGCAGCAACCACACTGTCGGGACTGATATCCTTGGGAGATCCCATCATGAGAATGTTGACCGCTTCCTTGACGATACTCCAACTCTCCTTGAGGATGTAAAGGGAGATGACCATCGTGAGCACCGGATCCAGCCAATAGATGCCCCATTGCTGGATAAAAAAGCCGCCTGCCAGTACCCCCACACTACTGACTGCATCCCCGAACATATGAAGATAGGCAGAACGGATGTTCATGTTATCCTTGGCCCCAGAGGCCAGCAGCCAGGTGCCCAACCCGTTGGCCAACAATCCCACTGCCGCGACAATGATCATCATTCCCCCTTCCACTGGCTGTGGATGGAGCAAGTGTTCCACTGCCTCCTTGAACAAATAGAAGCAGATGGCGATCAAGGTGGCGGAGTTGAAAACAGCGGCCATCATTTCGGCCCGCTTCAGTCCAAAGGTGTATGCATCGGACTGGCCCCGCTGTCGTAACCGGATGGCGATGGCACTGATAATCATGGCGAAGCCGTCGCTGAAGTTGTGCAAGGCGTCAGAGAGCAGCGACAAACTACCCGACATCACACCGCCCACAGCTTCCACGATGGTGATGAAAAAATTGATGGCCATGGCGGCCATCAACCGCCCCGCAGACACGCCTTCCACCGAATGATGGTGATGGTGCCCACCGCCGCAACCTTTTTGGCCATGATTATGGTCGTTATCTGGGCGACGATCCTGTTGGATGTCGTTATGATGGCTGCAATGGCTATGGTCGCCATGGTCTTGAATCAGCATCCGTCGAGCCTCCTTGTCAGTTGTCCAAACTCATGGCAGGCGCACATCCAACGCGTAGCCAACCCCATAACCATGCCATGATCAAACACCCTGTAGCTGCTACAGAGTCAAGCTCTTTTTTTACACCAAGGAGAAGAAAAGGCTTCATGCGTATGCTGACATGGCGGGAGCCGTCCAGGCCGTTTCCATTGCTGTGGGAAAAGCATCCTCCAACACTCCGTGCTGGCAGAAACCACACGCCCTCAACGCGAAACAGCGCAGTGGTGCGCGGATATGCGCGGCATGATTTTTCCGTTTTACAGTCGAAGGTTCTATCTGGTAGAGTGTATCGACGTGGATTGGTCGTGCCACCAGGAGAATGGTCGTCCTCAATCCAATACCAAAAACGGTGTGGCGAAGGCACTTTTTTTTTCCGATGAACAATGCCTGGATACCCCAAGGAGACAGACAATGAAAAAAAGCGGTTTGGTATTGTTATTTGCCATCGCTGCGGTGATCACGGCGGGTGAGTTGATGGCCGACCCCCAGGCGGGTGATGCACGTTCGTTTGATGACCTGGAATTTGTCTGGGTACCGAGCGGAACCTTTCAGATGGGATGTGAAGCCTCCCGCGAATGTTTTGACCATGAACAACCGGCACATGCCGTCACCCTGAGCGGATTCTGGTTGGCCAGGACCGAGGTGACACAAGGACAATGGAAAAAGGTGATGGGAGCAAACCCATCCCGGTACGCCGATTGTGGAGACAATTGTCCTGTGGAATCCGTCTCCTGGGACGATGTCCAGACATTCATCAAAAAGTTGAATGACCGTGGCGATGGCAAGTACCGGATGCCCACAGAGGCCGAATGGGAATATGCGTGTCGGTCTGGAGGACAAGCAGAAAAATATGCCGGGGGAAACGAGGTGGGCACCGTCGCCTGGTATCATGACCAGGACCGCGACGGTACAACCCATCCCGTTGGCATGAAGGCGGCCAATGGCCTGGGTCTGTCTGACATGAGCGGAAATGTATGGGAATGGGTGCAGGATCAGCAGGGCAACTACAGCAGTGCTGCACAGACAAATCCTGTCAATGACAGTGTCAACGGCATATACCGCGTTGGTCGCGGTGGTTTCTGGAGCGACTATGCCAGGGGGGTGCGTTGTACCGACCGCGATTTTTTTGCAGCCGGGATGCGATTTCATGGTGTCGGGGCACGTCTCGCCAGAAATCCCTGACCCTCCGGGTCTCGATATGAGGTCTCTTCGGAACGGAGAAGGCGGCAGACTCCAAATCAACCCGCTACCCGGAGGAAACGATACGCCAAAAGGAAAATTCTCCACCTGTTGGCTGCAGTGCAACAAGAGAACGTTTCGATGGTATCTTGGTTGAGCAAAGGATACGGCATTTAACATCCTATTGTCATTCAATGGCTTTTTCGTGGCCATCGAAATCTTCCTGTCACCACACCCAGCGCATCTGAACTCGCTTTCGATCGTCACTTGGGTGGCCAAAGGCCAAAGACAAGCAAGAAATTTTCTGATGCAAATTTTGCTTATAATTCATAGAATGCAATCCTCAACCACCTTCACGAAGGTTCCGCCAGGACGCTCTCCAAAGTCGGTGCGTCCAGGATGCGGAGACTCCACTCCTCCAGGGTGGACAGTTCAGCATCGGCTATTTTCTGGCTGGCCCAGGAGGGCAGATCGCCAAAGCGGCGTTGGAGTTGGCGGGTCAACATGGAAGCCGCCTCATCCTGGCGGCCTTTCTGCGCCCCTTCCTCCCGTGCCTGTTCAACCGCTCCCCGTGCATCCGCTATGGCAATGCCGGCCTTGTCATACATTTCAAGCTCCTCAGCCGTCATGTTGGCCACCATAGCCATTTCAAAGGCGTGACGAAATGGGGCTGTACTCAGCTTTTCAGGCACCTCCTGCAGAGAACCGGCATATTTGATGAAATAGATCCACTTGTCGAGGAGATCGTCCAAATTCTCCAGTGGCTTGACAAATTTTGGAAGCTCAACAAAGAAGAGCAGGATCTCCTGCAGGTAAGAGTGCCCCGTGATGGTTTCCCGTGACTCGTGGCGTGAAACGCAGTGGTTAAAGCCGTCGAACAGGACAAAATCGGTAATGGTAATGGCGATCACCTGATTCAGTTTGGGATACTCCTCGCCCCGATCAATCTGGTGCGCGTATGCCTTGGCAGCGTTGTACTGGATCCTCTTCAGGAAGGCGGCCACCTTCTGCACCTGCATTTCCACGATGTAGTCGACGCCTCGGTGGTCCCGACACTTGACATCCAGGATAGAATATTTCAGTTCCCGTATCTTGGGTGCCAGGAAGGGGTCGAGGATGGTCAACTCGGCGATACGCCGATCTCCCTCCAATCCCAGAAGGCTCTCCAGGAAACTGACGAGGAGGTCCTTGGCACTCTCGCTGCCGAAGATTTTCTTGAACGCGAAGTCGATGCGTGGATCGATGAATTTCATGACTGGGCCACCTGTTGACGGAGACAACCAGGAACAGGTGCCAGTGTAACCGTTCGGTACATGGAATGCCACAGGATTCGTCGCAGGTGTCAGATTGAGTGTTCCTCTGGAGGGGGCAGTTTTTCATATGGCAACCTATCCAATCCGCTCGGTTGCCCCACTACTGGTTGCCAGAAAGGATGCGGGAGGCCTGTTCCAGAACGGCATCCGATGTCTTCTGGTTGGCCTTGCGGGTCTCCCGCTTGATCTTGTCATAAATTTCCTCGCGATGGACCTCCACATCCCGAGGCGCGTCAATGCCAATACGCACCTGATTGCCCTTGATGCCCAGGAGGGTGATCTTGATCTCTTCCCCAATCGTCAGGCTCTCGCCAATACGCCGTGTCAATATTAACATGCTCCAACACCCCCCGCCCCCACATAAAAACCGCCTGCACACCACAAAAACGGTGCCAGAAAATCCCTTTCAAACTATAGCTGTTTTGACAATAAATGGAACCGGGTTTTGGTCTGTCGTGAACCCAGACGATTGTAGGAGGCGGTGGCACTCGTCGTGCCACCCTGCAAGGCGGACAGAATGGATTCGGTGGCAGCCAGCACCCCCGTAAAGACGGCCTGATTGGTCCGATTGATCTTGTCCGCCTGCTGAATGCTCTGTCGCAACCGCTGGCGCATCTCCTGCAGGCCGGTATCTCCCCCCATGGCCTGGTCCAACACACTCAGGTTCAGCCCTTCGGGCTTCAACCCCAACCGCTTGGCCATCTGGGCGGTCACACGCTGGCGCAACTGGTCAATGGCACGGATCTTGGACAAATGTTCACCAATCTGTCCAGAAAGGGACTCCAGGGCATCCAGATCCCGCTTGCGCAACAACTCCTGTTCATCGAGCAACAAGGTCTGCAGTTGAATGAACTGTTGCGTCAGCGGCTCCAGGATTTGCCGCAGTTGACGAAGATCCTCTTCGAGGAGGGGGTTGCCCGCATCGGCCATTATGCCATTCCATATGCCAAAAGATTTGGTTTGTCTCTGTTACATCGATTTTTTTCGGTCCATCAGAACCTGACGCAAGATTTTGTCCGCCACATCCAGGCTGGAGACATGGTACCGCCCGGACATCACGGCCTCGCGAATGGGGCCGACCAACTCCATGCGAATGTCCGGTGCCTGACCGACCGTCTCATCGGCTCGGCCAATGACACGGGCATCGGACGAAAAGACCACATCGTCACTGCGATTGGCAGAAGAGACCACCGTCGAGCCACTCGACCCGCTCGACCCGCTCTTCGGGGCACGCTGTCCGGAAATCCTGCCCAGCTTTCCAACCGTCACACTTTTTATTCTGGTCACCATGATGGAATGCGTTTCCTTCTCACGCCGGAGTGCTGACCGGACGACATCCCCGCAGACAACCGATGATGGATGACGCACCCAACCCTTTGCTCAACACACTACCCGCTTTGGGTCACTCCCCACCGACCCCCGTCTTGGTCGGCATGGAACTCACCGCGTTCAGTGCATTGGACTGGGATTGCAGTCGCGACACCTCGGTTTGGGGATCTGTTTTTGTCTGTCCCGGCCGATTCGCCAAATATTTGAGCAGGCCCTCTTTCAAACCCAGGCCATTCTTCCTCTGGCTCATCACTTTAGCATACTCCCCATCCAGCAAGTCACGGAATATTTTTTCTCCCTCACTTTCTCTGATCAGCGTCGGCTCCCCTGACGGCGGTTTGGGGATGGTTTTGCGCATGGAGCCTAACATCTGCTTGATGAATATGGCCTCGAACTCCGTGGCAGCCGACTGCAAACGCTTGCTCTCCTGAGGAGAAAGGGCCGTTGACGGCGGAACCCCTGCACCACCGATGGGAGGCAGACCGCTCACATGACCTCCAATTCCGCCTGCAAGGCACCGGAGGCCTTGATGGATTGCAGGATGGCGATCAGATCACGGGGGGTCACCCCAATCGAATTCAACCCACGCACCAGCTCACCCAACGTGACACCCGCTCCCATCTCCAAGACCTTCCCCTCCTGCTCTTTGACGGCGATATCGGTCTTCGGTGTCACCACCGTTGCCCCCCCGCTCTTGGCATTGGGCTGGCTGACCTGGGGCGATTCGGTAATCTTGATGCTCAACCCCCCATGGGCCAAGGCCACAGTGGAGACCCGCACATTTTCACCCATGACAATGGTGCCCGTGCGTTCGTTGATGATCACCTGCGCCACCTGGTCGGGATCCACCTGGAGATTTTCCAGACGGGAGACAAAATCGACCACCTTGCCCTGATAGGCCGGGGGAACGGTCAACTGAATGGTCCCGGAATCCCGCGCCGAGGCCAACGGCTCGCCGAACAGACCATTGATGGACTTCACCACCCGTGTGACGGTGGTAAAATCGGGGTTGCGCAGGGACAATTGCAACTGAAATTCCTGGTTCAGCTCGAAATTGACCTCCTTCTCAATGGTGGCCCCCCCCGCGATACGGGCCACCGTGGGATGATTTTTTTGCACCGACTGCGCCGCCCCCTCGGCGGCAAACCCCCCGATGGAGACCGGCCCCTGGGCCACCGCATAAATCTTGCCATCCGCCCCTTTGAGGGGAGTGAGAATCAAGGTGCCCCCCTGCAAACTCTTGGCATCCCCCAACGAAGAGAGGGTCACATCCAGCTTGCCCCCCTGCCGCGCAAACGGAGGCAGGGAAGCGGTCACCATCACCGAGGCAATATTTTTGACCTTGACCCCCTGAGGCGTGGAAATACCCATGCGCTCCAGCATCATCGTCAGCGATTGCGCCGTAAAGGCGGCACTGGAGTCCCCGGTTCCGTTCAAACCCACCACCATGCCAAAACCGGTCAGTGGGTTTTCCCGAACCCCTTCAATGTCCACCATGTCTTTCAGGCGGGCCGCATGGCCCGCACAAGAGAGGGCCAACAGCAGGACAACCAATCCACAGGATACAACTTTAGAAAATTTCATTGTGGTCATGGGACTTAGTTCACGGTCGCAAACGCACGACTGATCCAGGAGCCGCGCTGTTGATCGGCGGCATCCCCTTCGCCGCTATACTCGATGCGGGCATCCGCCATCTGCGAAGAGATGATGGTATTCTGCGGTGTAATATCCTCCGGGCGCAACACGCCCGACAGGAGAATGAACTGGTTTTCGTTGTTGACCGTAATATCCTGGCGACCCTCTATACGCAGATTGCCGTTGGCCAGAATTTCGGTGACCACACAGGAGACAACCGCCTTCAACACGCTGTTCCGTTGGGTCTTGCCATCCCCGCTGAAGGTATTGGTGTTGTTGACCCCCCCCTGGACACCCAGTCCGGCTGGACCCGTGGCGGGCAAAACCGACCCAAACAGGCTGCTGGGACTGAGCACACCACTCAATCCGAACGAATTGTTCCCCGAACGGGTCAGGTCGGTCTTGGCCTCTTTCGAGGCATTGGAGGTCTCCACAATCTGCACGGTGATAATATCCCCGATATTTCTGGCCTTGTTATCCAAAAAGAGGGTATTGCGATCCGAGGTCTGCCAGATCGAACCCTTTCTTGGGGCCAGGTTTTCCGGGGGTACCGGCTGCACCACCGTCATGGGTGCCGGCGGACGCGCCGCCGCCCTGGTCATGCCGCAACCACCCACCCCGATGGACAACAACAACAATACCGGAACCGTCCAATGTCTCTTGAGATCCATGTCCTTCCCCTTGCCGTTCCTCGATTGTTTACCAACTCCGCACCTGCGCCTCTCCCGGTGCGGTAACTTGTGCATCATACAGTGACTGGCTCTCGGGATTGCGTATGGAGATGAACTCCCCTACCCGACCACGCTGCATCGCCACACCCGATGTTTCAATCCTTAAAGCACCCCGAATCAGCGTGACCCGCATCCGGGTTCCCCGTTCCACCACCACAGGCCCCTCCAGCCATCTGTCCAGCAGGGGTTGCCCAACCCGCACATCGCGGGTGACCGCCTTGCCCACCACATCCTGTATCGCCCGCACCCGCCCCGACAAAGGAGAGGCCAGTTCCACATCAGCCAACTGCACATCCTCTTGGCCAACCACCTCGCCGCGTTTGAAATCCCGCCGCAACACCGGCGTTTGCACCCGTTGTTTCAGGGTGACAGAGACCTGCAACCGGGCCGCCGTGACCCCCCCCACAAAGACAGTGACCGGCAAGGTGTGTTGACCGGGTTCCCACTGTTCCACCCCGTCCCCCATCTTCCACGACACCACTCCATTGGGCAGTTTCAGGTCCGATGGAGAGGAGATGACCGTTACATAGAGACCATTGCCCGCCTCTTCCAGAATGGCGCGCAACCGCATGTCCAGGGACTCTTCCACCTCGCTGTGGGAGAGAACCTGCGTCCACCCCGTGGCACTGCCGACCACCCCCCCCCACAGCAGCCCCAGGCACACCAGCAAAATACGCATCGACTAACGTTTCAACTCCGCAACCAGACCCAGCATGGCATCCACCGTTTGAATCGACTTCGTGCCGACCTCGTAGGCCCGTTGGGTGCTGATCATGTTCACCATCTCCGTGACCATGTTCACATTGGACTGCTCCAGGGTGGCCTGTTTCAGGCTGCCCATGCCATTGTTGTTGTCATCGGGTTTGCCAATAATGGGCGGGCCGGAGGCCACACTCTCCAGGTACAGGTTATTGCCGATAGAGGTCAAACCGGTTGGATTGGTAAAATTGGCCAACTCAATGGTCCCCGTCTGGGAAGGGGTGGGAACCCCGCTCTTCATCTGGTACACATTGCCACCCGAAGGGGCGATGGTCACTCCGATAATGCTGGAATCACCCGCCGGCTTGACGCTCTCGCCACCCTTCAGCTTGTACCCATCGGCGGTCACCATGTTGCCATCCTTGTCGATGGTAAAGCTCCCGTCACGGGTGTAGGCAAGTGCCCCATCGGGTTTTTCAATCTGGAAAAATCCCTGCCCGTTGATCGACAGATTGACATCAAATGGCCCCCCGGCGGTGGGCACGAGGCTCCCCTGGGTGAACTCCTTGCTGACACCAACCGTCTTGACCCCATGGCCCAATTGAATGCCCGCAGGCACCTGGGTACCGGTCTGGGCGGTCTCACTGCCAGCCGGACGCATATTGGCGTACAGCAGGTCTTGAAAAGAGGCCCGGGAATATTTGTACGCGGTCGTATTGACGTTGGCCAAGTTGTTGGAAATGACATCCATATTTGTTTGTTGCGCCTGCATTCCCGATGCGGCTGACCACATGGCACGAATCATTTGTCGTCTTCTCCCCGATAGTCCATCATGACCAAACAGCCATGATAATAGTCTTTCAATCAAACCGTTCTTATCTCAATCAGTCTGGTCAACCGAGGCCGCCAATCTTGGCCGCCTGTCCATCCAGGCCATCCAAGGCCCTGATCATCTGCATGTATACCTCAAAGCCCCGATTCACTTCGATCATCTGGGTCATGCCCCGCACGGAATTGACGTTGGATTGCTCCAGAAATCCCTGCAAGAAGCCCCCCTGGACGGTCTCCATCGGTATCTCCTGCCCGGCGGGTGCCTTGTACAGATTGCCACCAACCTGTTCCAGGCTGGTGGTCGGCAGATCCACCCGCATCAGGCGACCGATCATGCTTTTGGCGTTGGCGATGGTGCCATCCGGGCTGATCTCCACCCGCTCGCTGCCCACCGTCAGGGCCGATCCACCGGCCCCCATCACTTGATATCCGTTCTTGTTGACCAGTTCTCCCCGATCGTTGATGGAAAAGGCCCCATCACGGGTATACCGCCGCCCTTCCGGGGTATTGAGGACAAAAAAGCCTCCCCCCTCTATGGCCACATCCAACGGATTGCCCGTCTGGTTGACCGCACCCTGGGCCATATCCACCTGGGTGCCGCTGGCCCGCGGATAGGTCATGCTGTAGGCGTTGGTCGCCGGATCGCTGTACGGAAAAGGAACATTTTTCGGTCCATACAACCCCAGAAAGGAGCTGTTGGGCAGTGGAAACTGCTCCGCCCCTGGCTTGGTCATGTAGGAATCAAAGGTGATCTCGCTGGCCTTGAAACCAGTCGTGCTGGCATTGGCCAGATTGTTGGACAGGACATCCAACCGCATTTCTGCCCGCAAGGCACCATTGACCGCTGCATACAATCCACTATCCATGAGAAACCTCCAGAAATGGTCCGAACTCCCTTGATGGATAGCAACCCCCATGCCACAGCCGGATATACCCCCTTTTTTAACCCCTCCCCGACTTCCATCGGGATGAATACAGGTCGGTCTTGACTGATTTGCATACACTTTTTTACATTGTTCGCTCATCGTCCAGCCGGCATGTGCATACCCGGCATCGATGAAAAACGGCTGGAAACGACCCCTTTCTCTCTATTTCGATAACCAGAATCGGGCATTTTTTGCACCTCCCACAGAACCGCTACGGCACAATGTACCCACCCGTTGGAACCCTCCTTCTTCGGCAAATTTTTCCCCATTGAACAGGATGGAGCCATCATGCGATAATGATGGGTTCAATGGATTGTTCACTCCCCTGCCCCCTCACGGGTTTTATGGATACACCTCTCTCGGTTGGCGCGGCGTTGCAGGAACTGGTCGGACTCATGGCGCGTCTGCGTGGCCCGGAGGGATGCCCATGGGACAGGCAGCAAACCTGGAAGACGCTCGTTCCCTACACCCTCGAAGAGGCCTACGAGGTGGTGGAGGCGGTGGAGACCCATCAGGTCGATGGGTTGCGGGATGAGTTGGGGGATCTGCTCTTTCATGTCACCTTCTACAGCCGGATTGCCGAAGAGGAGGGTCTCTTTTCACTGGCAGAGGTGATCCAGACCCTCCTGACCAAGATGACCCGCCGCCATCCCCACGTCTTTGGCCCCCTGGCCACCGACAACGGGACGGAACAACCGGTCGCCCAGGAAATACCCGCCCGCTGGGAAGAGATCAAGCGGCAAGAGCGGAGCCAGCAACGCGAGGCCAGGGGCCAAGCCGGTCCGGCCTCCCTCTTCGATGACGTGAACAGCCGTTTGCCCGCCTTGTTGTGGGCGGCCAAGGTGCAGCGTAAAATGGGCCAGATCGGCTTCGATTGGCCGGACGACGAGGGGGTCATGGCCAAGGTGCGGGAAGAGTTGGCCGAATTGGATCAGGCACGCCAGGATCGGGATCCGGAGGCCATGGCGGAGGAGTTGGGGGATCTGCTCTTCACCCTGGTCAATCTGGCGCGTCATCTCCAGATCAACCCGGAAACCGCCCTGCGCGGCTCCACCCGCAAATTTCAAAACCGATTTCGTCGTATGGAAACCCGTCTGCACCAGGTTGGTCAGTCGGTGGAAACCGCCACATTGGCGCAACTGGAGGCCCTGTGGCAAGAGACCAAACGGGCACCATCAGACATCTAAAGTGTGAAAAGGATATATTCTGTTGATTCAACATTTGCGCAACATTGCCATCATCGCCCACGTGGATCATGGCAAAACCACCCTGGTGGATAAACTATTGCAACAGTCGGGCACCCTCTTCCATCGGGGCGAGGTGCGCGAGTGCATGATGGATTCCAACGATCAGGAACGGGAACGGGGCATCACCATTCTGGCCAAAAATACCGCCATCCAATGGGGCAAGTATCGCATCAATATTGTGGATACCCCAGGACATGCCGATTTTGGCGGCGAGGTGGAACGGGTGCTCTCCATGGTGGATTCGGTCCTGCTGCTGGTGGACGCCGTGGATGGCCCCATGCCCCAAACCCGTTTTGTCACCCGCAAGGCGTTCGATATGGGCTTTCGCCCCATCGTGGTCATCAACAAGGTGGATCGGCCCAGTGCCCGACCCCTCTGGGTGTTGGACAAAACCTTTGAGCTGTTCGACAAGCTGGGGGCCACGGATGAACAACTGGATTTCCCCGTGGTCTATGCCTCCGCGCTGGCGGGCTATGCCTCCCTGGATCTGGACCAGATGGGCACCGACATGACCCCTCTCTTCGAGACCATCATTCGCGAGGTCAATTCGCCGCTGGTGGACCCGGAAGGCCCGTTCCAGATGCAGGTGTCGGCATTGGATTATAACAGCTATGTCGGACTGATCGGCATTGGCCGGGTCAAACGGGGTTCCATTCGCAGCAACAGCCCGGTCACCGTGGTCAGCGCGGACGGTCGGCAGCGTTCGGCCCGCATGGCACAAATTTTTGGCTTTCTCGGTCTGGAACGGGTGGAGGTGCCAGAGGCCCTCGCCGGAGAGATTATCGCCTTTACGGGGGTCGAAAAATTGGGCATCTCCGACACCCTCTGTCACCCGGAAGGGGTGGAAGCCCTCCCCTCCCTGACGGTGGATGAACCCACCATCAGCATGATGTTTCAGGTCAATGACAGCCCACTGGCCGGCAAGGAGGGCAAGTTTGTCACCAGCCGCCAACTGCGGGAACGGCTCTTCCGGGAGTTGGAGCATAATGTCGCCCTGCGGGTCGAGGAGACAGAACATCCCGACCGTTTCCGGGTCTCCGGTCGTGGCGAACTCCATCTGGGCGTCCTGATCGAAACCATGCGCCGGGAAGGGTTTGAATTGGGGGTCTCCCGACCGGAGGTGATCATTCGTGAACGGGAGGGCAAACAGGAAGAACCGTATGAAACCCTTACGGTGGATGTGGAAGATCCCTATCAGGGGGCCGTCATGGAGGCCCTGGGCCAACGACGGGGTGAACTGGTCGATATGGTATCGGATGGCCAGGGCCGGGTTCGCCTGGATTATATCATCCCGGCCCGTGGGCTGATCGGTTTTCAGACCGAGTTTCGGACCATCACCTGTGGTACCGGCCTGATGTACCATGTTTTTGACCATTACGGTCCCCTCTGCCCATCCGGGCTGGGTCAACGGAAGAATGGGGTACTCATCGTCAAAGAGGATGGCAAGGCCACCGCGTTTGCCCTCTGGAATCTTCAGGACCGTGGACGGCACTTTATCGGCCCCGGTGCCCCCATCTATGAGGGGATGATCACCAGCATCCATAACCGGAACAATGACCTGGTGGTCAACCCGCTGAAAGGGAAACAGCTGACCAATATTCGGGCCTCCGGGACCGATGAGGCCATCACCCTGACCCCCCCCATGCGCCTCTCCCTGGAACAGGCCCTGGAGTTTATCAACAATGACGAACTGGTGGAAGTCACCCCCCATTCCATTCGTCTGCGCAAAAAACTGCTCAAGGAACATGAACGTAAGCGATACAGCCGGGATATGGAATAACGGGAGAATCTTTTTCTGGGTGTCATTAATTTTTTGTTCAAAAACAACAGGTTGTACAATGGTTTCGGCTGTTGACATCCCGCAGTACAGCCTATATGCTGGACCATCGCGTGGATGTGCCTTTGTTTGGCCCATATCCCCATCAGGATCAAGACCCTCACAGTGAACACAGGAAGGTTCCTGTCATGGACAATGCCAGAGAGATCAAGAATCCACTTTTGGAGATATACGGAGCGGTTGTTGCCCGGTGTTTCGCACCGGGCCAGGCCATCCGTGATCCGGTCGTCCTCTTTCCTGGGGTGGAATCGGCCTCCCAGATGGATGAGCTGTCCTTCAAACCGGACCTGGACTATCTGACCCCTGACCAGGCCCATCAGGAGACCATTCAACGCACCGTCGAACATCTGCGCACCCTGTTGGACAAAGAGGCCACAGAGGGACTCCAACAGGGCGATCAAAAGAAAAAATTTGACAACATGGCCGACCGGGTCCGCGCCGTCCGGGGACAGACAGAGGGGATCCAACAGGTCAGCTTCCATCTGGAGGCCTTTCGCAACGCCTTGCAGACGGGCGATGAATCGCTGCTGAAGGGCAATCCTTTCTACACCCTGTCCAAGCTCATTTTCTGGCACACCCTCAACGGTTCGTTGGCACTGCTTGGCCACCTGCTGGAGGAGCTGTCCCGTAACACCCCGGAGAGGATGGGCAGGACACACTCCCTGCGCGCCATCTGGCGGGGCACAGGCCAACACACTGGCCTTCTCTCCCAGGTGATGGCCAGTGTGGGTCTCCTCTTTGCCTTGTCAAAGCCGCTCCTGGATGGGGTGCTGTTTTTTGTCTCCGCCTTCACCAGCTACCGTGCCCTGCTCGCCCTGTTGCAAACCCCCGAACGGATGGCATGGTTCAACCATTATTTCACCCAGAGTCAGGGAGATCTGCTGCAAGTCACCCTGGCCACACTGGGCAGTCTGCTGCTCGGCGTGGTCGTCATGGACTTCCGGGCACGACTGCTGCAAGGAGCCGCCGAAACGGGTGCCCTCTTTTCCGGACTGCGGGCGGCCTTCCTGCTCCAACCACGCTGGCTGTTCCTGGCCTTCTGTCTGACCCTGTTTTCCGTCCAGGCCAACTATGGCAGCATGGCGGTCATTTTTTCCACCCAGGAGCATCTGTCCGAACAATGGCAGAAGATCCATCAACAGGTTGAACAGGCACTGGGTAAACCGGACAGGGATGACCCAGCCAATCCCCAGGCCTTGTACAGCCTGCAAGCCCGACTGCAGGCGGTGGCGACCGATATGGGGGAAAGGTTTGCGCGCATTCCCGAAGAGGAACTGGCCGGCAAGGCCACCTCCGCCGATCCACGCAAAGGGCCTCGTTATTGGGCAAAATATTTTATTGTCAACGGCGGATTTGTCCTGGGCACGACGGATGTGGTCCATGCCTTCCGCGCTGTGCAATTTGCCCGCAACGTGGACCAGCAACTGAAAGAGTCCGGACTCCCGTTGGACAAACCACTCGCCCAAAGGATGCAGGCCGTTGCCGACTTGTACACAACCGATCTGGCCAAAACCACGGCCACCATCCAGAAAGATCTCGCCGAATTGGATCGGCTCATGCCGGTGGGAACCCTCTCCCTGCCCGCCATACAAAAAATTTATTCCTTTGACTACCGGCTGATCAATCAGAACATCCAGGACATTGCCCAAGCCCTGCAAGCCAGCCGCACCCGCTTCCGGCAGATTGTTCACGCCCTGGACCAATTGACGGAAAGCCACATCCGGGTTCTGGCGCAGATGGACCGGTCGGGGGAACCGTATTTTAACAGTCTGCGCCTGGGCAACCGGCTGGCCATCCCACCGGAGAGTCCAGCGGATACGCCGTCACTGGCATTCGCGCAACAGGCCGACCAGAAAAGTTTTGCCGCCTTGACCACCTTGTTGATCGACCATTATGGCGGCTTCCAGGGCAAGGCCCTCATGGCCTTGATCCTCTTTTTATCCATCGCCATCGATGGGCTGCCCTGGCTGCTGTTTGGCCGCGCCACCGCTCGTCAAGGGGTGTTGGATGGCCAGATGGCCGACGATCTGTTGAATTACATGAAGGAGTGGGAAGAGGCGTTCATTGACTTGACCAAATCTTTTTTTTACCGCCCGTCCATTCAAAAAATCCTCCAGGGCATAACCTTCCCCAACGAAACCGGGGTACGCAACGCCTTTTTCAAGGTGTTGGAAGAGATGGATGTCCGGGTCAAGGATGCCCGCGACCAGGATACCATGACGCAACGCCAGACCTGGTTGCGGGGCCTCTTTGTCCAACCCCGCACCCTGTATGCGATGGGCTATAATGCCCGTGTCCGAACCATTGAAACCCTGTCATGCCACCCGGAGAGTGCCCTCCCCCTGCTGATCAGACATCTCTTTCCCGGTCTGCCCTATGGAAAAAAATATCGGGATATTCTCGAAAAAGAGACCTTTCTGGACTTTTACCAGAAGACAGAAACCGGACAAACGCTGGACAAGGCCCAATTTTCCGCCGAATTGGACCGCATCGGCGCGGGCGATGCGGTCCAAGCCGAACCGGGGGCCAGCACGGAGAGCGACGGATCCGGATTTTTCTCCCAGATCCGACAGCAACTCATGGCGACCCTGCATCGCATTCCCCTCCGTCTGCCCAGTCGTCACAAGGGTGAGGAAGACCAGTGGACGACCATGATGCAAAAGGCGGTCAACGCCCACCCCACGCCGCCACCAACAACCGCCCGGCGTCATCCACAAAAAGGGCCTTCGCCCGCACCGGAGAGTCAAGAGATCGATCGACTCCCGTTTGTGCTGTTCGAGTTGGCCTTCCGGGAACCCTACCCCCTCTTCCCCCATACCCGACGCAATTGGCTGCTCAGTGTCTCTTCCGTCCATGAGGAAACCCTGGAGGATCTGGATACCCTTCACGATTTTATTCCCGATTTCGTGAAAATGTTAAAAAAGGTCATGACCAACACCCTGCCGATCATTCAGGAATCCCTGGAACCCCTGGAAGAGATTTGTGCCCGTTTTCCCACCCAGTGTGCCGCAGAGGGTATTGTGGGAACGGAAGAGTTGAAGGAACGGTTTCGGGCACTGGAAAAGGAGTCGCTGGGCATGTGGGGGGCCTGTGTGTCGCACCTGCTCGGCGATGGCACCGTGGCCCAATTCCAGACAACAGACAATCCCGAACTGGCCGGTTTGTTGGCAGCCGGGGGCGATATTTCCCAATTTTATGACCGCATCCACACCCTCATGACCGATGCCAAGGCCTCCGCCCAACGGGCCAAGGCGGTGGAAGAGTCCATCCTGGCCACAGTCAGGCATTCCCTGACGGAAATCAAGAATCTGTGCGACAGCACAAATCAAATGCTGATCAAGATCAACATGTTGAGCCTCGATTTGCGCAGACAGAGACCCTTGCCACACCTGAAATTGCGCGCCTTGAACGAAGGCAGCTCCGTCCTGGATCGCGCCCCCAGAGATGTCAAAATGCTTCTCGATGCCAGGGAAAGGGTGCTGGCCAGCGAAAACCTGTTCTCGGACGACAATTTCCGTGAATTATCGCAACTCAACGACGCGGCACATGCCTTGCACGATCGGGTCGATACCATTTTAAACCTGGTTGACAGATAAAACGATTTCCGTTACCGTCCACCGTTGGAAGAAATTTTCAACTCGCCACACGTTTGGGGTCCAACATGAAAACTTTGATCGCGGATGACGAATTTGCCAACCGGGAATTGCTGAAATATATTCTCCAGTCCCACGGCGAGTGCGTCATGGCAGAGGATGGGTTGGAGGCCGTGACACTCTTCAAGGAACACCTGGCCGGAGGGGAACCGTTTGATCTGGTCCTGATGGACATCATGATGCCCAACATGGATGGACAGGAGGCCCTGCGGGAAATTCGCCGGATGGAGAAAGAGATCTACGGCGCATCGCTCAATACCAAGGATTATTCTTTCATCATCATGCAAACCTCTCTGGATGACCCGAAACACCTGGTCGAATCCTACTTCAAGGGCAAGTGCAACGGGTATATCACCAAGCCCGTCACCCAGGATGTGCTGCTCGACAAACTCAGAAAGCATAACCTGATTTAATGGTTGGTTTTTGATCATCCCGTTGGCCACCGGGTGCCCGCCCCCGGTGGTCGGGGGCAGTCTGCGTTGCGCGCCCCTTCAAGACAGCCCTGTTGGCCATCTCTCCTGCACCCCTTTCAGTGCTCTGCCTCGAACCCTGCCCGTCCCTTCGCCCCTGGACCAAGCAATAATTGGCCTGCTTTTTGCGCTATCCGTTCGGGAACAGGCTGAAGATTGACGGAAACCAAGCCCGCCACTCCAACCGCCTCTTCCCGCAGATCCACGCAACCGTTGTCGAGCATTCAAAAAGATATGGAAGAGCATGAACATGAAACCCGATGATCCCCCCTTTGCGCCGCGATCCGCCGCCTCCGCACCATCGGGCCTCCCCATGGAACAACTCACCCGGTTTCTGGATGAGGGTTTGTTCATATTGGACGTTTCCGGACGATTGACCTTCCTGAACGCTGCGGGCGAGCGGATCCTCGGCTGGAAGCAGGAAGAGTTGCTGGGCGATATTGCGCATTGCAAAATTCATCATCAAAATGCAGCCGACCGGATTGTCCCCCCGGAGGAGTGTCCGGCCTACCAATCCAACCAGGAAGGCCGTGTTTATCATGTCGATAATGATGTCTTTGTCCACCGTGATGGCCGTCTGCTGCCGGTCTCTTTCACCTCTGCGCCCCTCTGGGATAATGGCCGGATGACCGGCAGCGTGACGGTGTTCAAGGAGCTGAGCAGCCAACAGGAACTGGAACGAGAGATCAAACAGGCCCAGGATATTGCCCTGGAAACCGCACGCCTCAAGGCGGAATTTTTATCCAATATGAGCCATGAGATCCGCACCCCCATCCACGGTGTCATCGGCCTGAACGATCTGCTGCTCGACAGCAAACTCACCAAGGAACAGCGGGAGTTGGCCACCGCTGCCCGGGATTCGGCTCAGGCATTGTTGACCATTGTGAATGATATTCTGGATTTTTCCCGTATCGAAGCGGGCAAGCTGGAGATCAAAGCCGAGGAATTTCGCCCGGCAAAGGTGGTCGAAGAGGTCGTGGGACTGATCACGCCCCAGGTGCAGGGCAAACGGATCAACCTGTTGGTGGATGTCTCCAATCGGATCCCCACCCTGCTCCTGGGCGATCCGGCCCGCATTCGCCAGGTATTGCTCAATCTGGTCGGCAATGCGATCAAATTTACCAAAAAAGGGGGAGTCTCCATTCGTGTCCGCCTGGAGACAAAGACCAGGAGTCAGGTGACCGTTCGTTTTTCGATCACCGATACGGGCATCGGTATCCCGAAGGCCAATCAGCACCGTCTTTTCCAACCGTTCGCCCAGGTGGATGGATCCAGCACCCGACCCTATGGGGGCACCGGTCTGGGACTCTCCATTGCCAGTCGTCTGGTGGAATTGATGGGCGGTCAAATCGGCTACGAAGAGCGCAAGGATCGGGGATCCCTCTTCTGGTTTTCCCTGCCGCTGGCCCGCACCGGGGCGACCGAAACCGAGCCACTGCCCCTGCTGACCAGCACCTGTCTGTCAGGCGTCAAAATTTTGATTGTCGATCCCCAACAGGCCAGTCAAACCCTGCTGCTCAACACACTGCTGCGCTGGAACATGAAGGCCACTTCGGTGGAGAGCACGGAAGAAATTTTGGCCTACCTCCGACAAGAGGCGGCCACCGGTGTACCCTGCCGTCTGGTACTGGTCTCCCGCTCCAGGCAGGCGGACAATGCGCCGAATGGGGAACATTTCTCAGTGATACAGTCCCTTACCCAGGATACGGAATGGCCGCTGGTGCAATGTATCCTGTTGACCGGAAGCGACGACAAAAAATATCTGGAAGAGGCTCGACAGGCGGGCTATGTCGCCATCTTGAGCAAACCGATACAACGCGACCGACTGTTGGAATCCCTGGTTGCCCTGTTGCAATCCGAAGCGGAACCGACCGCCTCGACCGAGGTCGCTGCCACTCGAACCGAGACCCCCACGACCAACCCGATGGCACCACTGCTCCATCCACGGGGTGAATACCCACCCCATGACCAGCAAACCAAACCCATCCGCCGTTCGTTTGTCCATCTGGGGGAAGGACTGCTCTCCCCCCTGTCCATTGCCGGATACCGTATTCTACTGGCAGAGGACAATGCCGTCATTCAAAAGGCCGTTCAGATCCAATTACATCGTCTCGGATATGGTGTGGATACGGTGGCCAATGGCCAGGAAGCGATCGCCTTCATGCAAAGAGAGACGTGCGCCCTGATCTTGATGGACTGTCATATGCCCGTCCTGGATGGATATCATGCGGCGCAAACCATTCGCAGACTGCCCACCCAACAGGCCCATCTACCCATCATTGGCATGGTGGCCAAAACGGTCAAAGGCGATCAGGAACGCTGTCTGGAAATGGGCATGAATGATGTATTGAACAAACCAGTGCAGTTGGAGAGTTTAAAACAATTACTGGACAAATGGCTGCCGGAACAGCCAAAACGGTCGAGTTGAACCAACGGACGAGGTATTGATCATGGACCCCTGGAAAGAACCCGTGCCGGAACGGGAACCATTATCCCCGGAAGAACGTCGCGCCCGTTGGCTGGCCATTGGAGGAACACTCCCTCCCGAACAATTGGCCGCATGGGTGGAATCACCCCAGGCGCGCTGGGCCGTGATCACCGAGACCGGCGGACCCGCAGACACCACGCGCCTGACCGCATACCTGAACAGCCCGGATGATTGGCCCTTCTGGTCCTTCGCGCTGGCCAAAAGCTACCTGGACGATGTGGGAGAATGGCCCCTGTTTGGCATGGCCACCGAACAGGCCCTTGAGGAGTGGGAGGAACATCGGGATCCTGGCCGAGCGGTACGGGAAATATTGGCCAGCGTCCAGCCGGTTTGGCCAGACCTGAGAGTCGTCTATGTCGGCCAGGAAAAAGTTTGACCTGTTAAAAACATCGAGATCCTGATAGAGTGCCCTGCGCGGTAGGCAAAAACAGTCGTCTCAATATAAAACAAACGGATACCCCCATTGTGACCACGGACAGACCCTCCGATGATGCGGCCATGACCACCAACAGCCCGCTATTGATAGCCGCCTTGCCAGCGGGCGTACTGCTGCATCGGGACGGTCGGATTGTGTATGCCAACCCGGCGATGATCCGCATCCTCGGACTGGCCAACGCAGAACAACTGCTGCAGTACTCCCTGCTCTCCTTTTTCCAGCCCGAAGCCTGGAAACGGATCGAACAGGCGGTTCACGCCATGGAACCCCACGAAACGGGCGGAATTCCATCGGAATTGACCTTGACGCAAGCCGACGACAAAGAGGCCACCCTGGAGATCGTCACCACGCTGATTACGTTCCAGGGAGAACCTACCTTCTGCACGGTGGCGCAGGATATTTCCAAACGCAAGCAGAATGAAGAGCGCATTCGCCACCAGGCCAACTATGACGGTCTGACCGGACTGCCCAATCGAACCCTCTTCCTGGACCGCCTGCAACGGGAAATTGTGCGGGCAACCCGACAAAACCACCGTGTGGCACTCATGTTTGTCGATCTCGACCGCTTCAAATGGGTAAACGATACCCTGGGCCACGCGGCGGGCGATGATTTGCTCCGCGAGGTGGCCCGTCGGTTACAGGAATGCTTGCGTAAATCCGATACGGTGGCCCGGATGGGGGGGGACGAATTTACCGCCATTCTGCCGGATATGGCCAAAGGCCCCTATGCCGAACGGGTGGCCAGTGAGGTGTTGGGCCAGTTGGTCTCTCCGTTCACCCTGTGCGGTCAGGATGTGTCCATCTCCGGATCGATCGGCATTGCCATTTTCCCGGATGATGCCGCCACCCTGGACGAATTGTTGCGCAACGCCGATACAGCCATGTATCGGGCCAAAAGTGCCGGACGGAACGGGTATCGTTTTTTCACCCCCGACATGCACGCCGAGGCCCAGGAACGGATGGAGCTGGAAAGCGACCTGCATCATGTCCTGGACAGGAAAGAGTTGATCATCCACTATCAACCCATCGTCAATCTGAACACCCGCCAGGTCATTGGAGCGGAAAGTCTGTTGCGTTGGATCCATCCCAAACGCGGCCCCATCTCGCCAGCGGTCTTCATTCCCATGGCAGAAGAGCTGGGTTTGATCAGCAAAATGACCGAGTGGACCATTCGCACGGCCTGCACCCAGACGCAGCAGTGGCGTCAACGACCCGACAGCTCCGATTTTTTTATCTCCGTCAACCTCTCCTGCACCCGGTGCCGGGATCTGGCGGTGGGCGAGAAAATTCAGGCCATTTTTCGGGACACGGGCCTGCCACCCGCCGCATTGGTGTTGGAAATCACCGAAAACATTCTGTCGGAAGATGCAACCCGCGCCATGGCGATGCTCAACCAGATTGTGCAAATGGGCGTCAACCTGTGGTTGGATGACTTTGGCACCGGACACTCCTCCCTCAGTGTGCTCAAACGTTTGCCGGTCAATGGCATCAAAATTGACCGTTCCTTCGTGCCGAGCAGCTCGTCCGACCCGGAAACCATCGTCCTGGTGGAGGCCATTCTCTCCCTGGCCAAAAGCCTGAACCGCCAGGTCATCGGCGAAGGGATTGAGACAGAGGCGCAGGCAGAGTTTCTCCGCAACCGCAACTGTTCGATGGGACAAGGCTATCTCTTCCTGAAACCGGAACCGGCGGAACGGTTTGAGACCATCCTGGGCAAGACCTTTTCCTGATTCTTTTCATAGAAATACCCAGAACACCACCAGGGGGATGATCCCCCTGGACCCGCAACAATTCAAAAAGACTAGAAAAAAATGTGGGTTGGTCTGGGGGTGGCAGTGAGGGGGGCGGGGCAGTGAGTGGGGGGGCGGTGACAGATAATGGCCGGAAGG
>CAIWLA010000440.1 GCA_903913345.1 uncultured Magnetococcales bacterium
ATGCCTGTATGTTATGAATGCAATTTCCTAACCGGACATTACTGGATAAAAGTAGAATATTTTGATTTTTTTGAAAGATACAGTCGCGTATTTTAAATGCAATTTTCTAACCGGACATCACTGGGTAGAATAGTGCGGTTTATTTTTTCCTATGTCTGTTATCTCAAACCAAGGGGGATGTTTATGGATAGCTGGGCTGTCATCAAGAGGTTGCCGCGTGCCCTGCCTGGGCTGGCACTGCTCATCGTCACGGTCGTGATCATTCGTCAATGGCTCGAACCCTGGATGGGGGATACCGTTGTGTTCGGTGTCAAGGGTTGGCTGGTCAAGGTGACCCATCTCAATTATATTCTGCTGGGCATCATCATGGGTATGCTCTACCGCAATCTGTTCTTTCGGGGGGGGATTCCAGAGGTATTGAGCGATGGCTTCCGGCTCTCTCGTCTGCTCATCAAGACGGGTATCATTCTGCTGGGTTCTCTGTATACGGTGCAGGCGATTGTGCAGTTGGGTTCCATGGCGATTTTTCTCATTTCCGGTTTTGTCATCCTGAGCATTGTCATGGTGCTGGTGATCGGGCGCGCCATGGGGCTGGATCGTTCCATGCTGGGGGTGATGGCCAACGCCTTGAGCATTTGCGGGGTCAGTGCCGCCGTGGCCACCTCGCCCGCCGTGGAGGCCAAGCCCGCTCATGTGGCCTATGCCATTGCCACCATTCTCGGTTTTGGCATTCTCACCATGTTTATCAGCCCCTTCATTGGTCATGCCTTGAACATGACCGATCTCCAGTACGGGGCCTGGATTGGCACCGGCATTCTCAATTCCGGTCAGGTTCTGGCGGCGGCCTTGGCCTTCAATCCCAAGGTGGAACCGGGTTCGGCGGTCTCCGTGGCCGAAATCTGGAACATTATGCGGGTGATCGCCATTCCCTTTGCGGTTTTTATCGTCACGGTCTGGTACTGGTCCGGTCGGCCCGCAGAGGATGGCAAGAGTCAGGAGAGTCTGGGCAGTCTGCTGGTCAAAAAATTTCCCCTCTTTGTCCTGGGTTTTCTCGCCGTGGTGTTGCTGACCAGTCTGGGGGCCTTTGGTTCGGTGGGTCTGAAAGGGGGACCGCCCCCCTCGGAGACCATCAAGCTGTTGCGCTTGTGGATGCAGTGGATCTTTGGCGTTGGTCTGGTGGGGCTGGGGAGTTATATCGATCTTCGGGAACTTCGTCAGGCCGGGGGTGCACCCCTCAAGCTGGGGTTGCTGGTGGGTGTCACCAAATATGTCCTGGCGTTGATTGTCGTCCTGCTGTTTAAAGATTTCTTGGTTTCCATCTGAGTGGACACGGTAAAGGGAGTATTCTGATGAGCAACGAGAAGAGCGGCAGTGAAACCATGGGCAGTGCCGGCCCGCGCAATGCGATGACCATATTCAAGGATGATCGTCAGGAGGATATCGGGGCCATTTTCCTGAGCATCCTGATTGTCGCCCTGGCGGTGGTGATGACCCACGGATGAGGGGTCTGCCCGCGAACCAGTCGGAGGCCGGTTTGGTCGTGGTGGCCGTGGATGGTACGGAGGCCGCATTGGCCAGCCTGGAGTGGGCGGTGGCGTGGGCGCGGCTTGGCCGTCATCCCCTGCGGGGGCTTTTCATCTGGGATGCCGGTTGGCCGGATTTTATTGGCAACGATTGGCAATCCTCCCAGGGTGCGCGCCAGGGATTTTTGGATCATGTCCAGCATGCGGTTGCCAGACAGCAGACGTTGGCCCAGGCGCAGTTCCAGCAGATGGTTGGGGATCTGCCCTGGGCCGAATTTCTGGCCCAGTCTGGCGATCCCCTGACCCTTTTGCTGGCCTGGGCCTCTGATCCCCAGGTGGCGTTGCTGGTTCTGGGTCGGCGCACCTTTCAGGTATGTGGTCGTCCCAGTCTGGTTGCCATCCCTGGTCAGATTGTCAAACGGGCCAGTCGTCCCCTGATGGTGCTGCCGTAGGGGCTATCCATTTCCCTGTTTTTAGTGGTTTATTTTATTGCGGGTCCAGGGGGATCATCCCCCTGGTGGGGTCCAGGGGCAACGCCCC
>CAIWLA010000441.1 GCA_903913345.1 uncultured Magnetococcales bacterium
CTCCGGTGCCACCGTCTCCATCGCGGCAACACAGGCGCCAAGTTATGCCCCATGGCTCACCCAGATCGGCTTGACCAACGCCATCGAATCAGCGGCCACCTGGGGCAAAGGGCAACTGCTCATCACCGTGGACACCGGCATCGTGGCCAACAATCCGGTGTTTGCCGCCGGACAGGTCTCCAACAGTCTGAGTGCCTGTGCGGCCGTCACGTTCCGATGCAGCAATGGCTACACCGATGACAACAGCCACGGTACCGCCGTCGCCGCCATTGCGGCCGCCAACGGCACCATGCCCTTTGCGGTCAATTATGGCGGTTACAAAACCGCCGCAGGCAGTGTGATCGGCGTGGCACCCAATGCCAACATGGCGGCCGAGAAGGTGCTCAATGCCGCCGGGTCCGGGTATGACTCCGACGTGGCCAACGGTCTCACCCGCGCCGCCAACGCCGGTGCCTCGGTCATCAACCTCTCCCTGACCTATATGAACAGCGCCAGCATGGTCTCGGCCATCAACTATGCGGCCGGCAAGGGGGCATTCATCGTCTGGGCGGGCGGCAACGAGGCCGCGCCCCTGTTGGCCAACGCCAATACGACCGGCTTGACGGATACCGCCATCAGCCATTTGATCCTGGCCGGTGCCGTCTCCAGCCAAAACAGCCTCTCCTCCTTCAGCAATACGCCGGGGTCTGGCGCACTCGTGAATACCGCCGGGAGCAAAACCACCTATGCTGCCCGCTGGCTCATGGCGCCTGGCGAAAACATCCTGGCACCCGACATCAGTGCCGGCAGCCGGACCTTTGCCACCTGGTCGGGCACATCCATGGCGACCCCCATCATCAGTGGTTCCCTCCTGCTGCTGGAATCCGCCTGGCCCATTTTGAAAACCAATGGCAGCGCAGCCAACCTGTTGCTGGCCACGGCGAGCGATCTGGGCAGCCGGGGCGTGGATGCCACGTATGGCAACGGCCTCGTCAATATGGGCAGCGCCTTTCAGCCCTATGGGACACTCAACATTACCCAGGCCAACGGCAAGACGGTGGCCCTGCCCAGCCTGACCGGTTCCATGATCACCGGGGGGGCCCTGGGCAACCTCGCCTCCGTACAATCCAGGCTGGCCAACTATACGGCCCTGGATGGCTACCAGAGAAATTTTACAGTCAATCTTTCCGGATTGATCGCGACCAGACCAACCGCTGCCACCATCAATCCCCTGCCGACCAATACCAATACCGGCCCCAACAAGATCTCGTTTGCCGATGGCAGTGCACTGGCCTATCAATTTTCCCCGGCCAATGTGGCCGCCTTCGGACCGGCCACGCCGGGAGATGCGCCGATGGCCCAACCCTCCGGTTATATGATGTTGACCGACAGCAACGAGAGGACCTTCGCCTTCGGTTATGGTCCTGATGTCATGCCGGCGCACTATGCGTACACCAAGGCACTCTTTGGTTCCGATGCGGCGGCACTGGCCGCCGGTACTCTGGCAACCGACATGGCCACCCTGGCACAGGGGGGCATGCAGTTGGCCCTGGGGACCAAACTGGGCGAACATGCCCGCCTGGCCTTGTCATACAGTGGCACGGCTGCCGAGCCGCAGGAGCCCCCCCTCTCCCGTTCGTCATCCGCCTGGATGCGGCCCGACGCAAGCAGCTTTGGCGCCGGGATCGCCCTCCGTCTCACCGACACGCTGCAACTGGGTGTCTCCTGGCGTACCCTGGAGGAAAAAAATGGCCTGATGGGCACCACATATGATCCCACGTCCCTGTTGAATCTGGGGAGTGGCAACCGCAGCAACGCCATCGGGATCGCGGCGTTGTTCAACCTGGACCGCCACAATACCCTCTATCTGGAGGCATCACAGGCGGAAACCCAGGCGGCCCACGGGGCCAACAACAGCGTCTTTGCCGGGATGAGTGCCCTGCGCGCCCAGTCCTGGGGTATCCACCTGGCCAGCCAGGATCTGTTCGGGCCGCATGACCGCCTGACCGTCTCTGTGCAGCAACCCTGGCTGGTCACGGCGGGTGCAGTCGACATGGTCGTCACCCGCATTGATCCGGTCACCGGCGTGCCATCCACCGGCTTGCAGAGCCTCGCCCTGGTGCCGACCGGGCGTGAACGGGATTACCAGTTGTCCTACGACACGCCGCTTTCCCGGACACAAAAACTCAGCCTGCAAGCCGGATATGTGCAAGACGCCCTGAATGTGGCGGGCAACAACGCCACATCGGTCGGCATGCACTGGTCGCTGGCGTTTTAATTCCAATTCTAAATGTCAAGACCCGGCAGATTGTATACCAGTTTCACGAACAAATCGGGCCTCTTTTCCTGCCACCGTTTCAGTGCCTGGATGGGCGCAACATGCCCCAGGTTCCTTTGAGGGATTTGCTGGTTGTAGATGCGCCCGTAGTTCTGAAGGGCAGATGCAATCTGCTCGGATGAGTTGAACCTGATGGTCTTCAGGATGTCAGCGATCCGACCATTAAAACGCTCTACCATGCCGTTTGTCTGTGGCTTCCTCGGCTTGATAAGGCGATGTTCTATCACGTTTTTCTGGCATACCTTATCAAACAAATGGTTGCCAGTTGGCTCTCGTTCCCCGGTGGCACAGAATCGGTCTGTGAATTCCTTGCCGTTGTCTGTTAGGACCTTGGACACTTTAAAGGGGGCTTTCTTGATCAATCTGGCAAGGAAGCCACTGGCGTTTTCAGCACTTTTATTTGCAAGAACCTCAAGATACACCCAACGGGTGGCTCGGTCAATGGCTACGAAAAGGTACTTTTGATGAGTCTCGTCGGGCATCTGAGGAAGGTATTTCACATCAACGTGAATGTACCCAGGCACGTAATCTTTAAATGTTTTCTTTGTTTCTGGTTCCTTGTCATCCTTTGGATAAAGATCCTTCAGGTTCGAGACTCCATGGCGTCGCAGACAACGATCCAGTGCAGACCGAGACAGGTCAGGCAAAAGAAACTCCCTGATGACGACCAGCAAGTCATCCAGGGGCAACAGGAGGGTGGTGCGAACCATGACGATGATACCCTCCTGGATTTCAGTCAGATCGGTCTGGAGCTTCTCTGGACGGTGGGATTTGTCTTCGACAGAGTCCCTGTTCTTCCATTTCCTGGCCGTAGTACGAGACACATTGAAACGTTCAGCAAGTTGCCTCTCTGACAGATTGGACTGCTTCATTTCTGCCCGGACAGCAGGAGTTGTGCGAGCATTTTTATGTAATTGCACCTGCATTTAGACATCCTCCTCTGTCAGAAGATGAAACGTATCAGTCGAGTCCTGCCGCTTCTGCTGGACTCTCGGGCTGGGTTTTTTGAGGCATGGCAAGGTCTACCATCCGGTGTTGTTTCGTTGGGGTACGGAAGCATGCCCTCCGTACCCCAGTCACCGTATTGGTGAGCCTTGACCGGATTATCCCTTGGCAATTTGCTCCCCAGCAGTGTCTGCCTCTGTTTCACCCGGCACTGGAGAGTCTACAACACCCCCTGCTTGTGGGCCAAGCATCTCGTGAATGGCGGCCCTGGCAAGGAACAAAGGGTAGCTTTTTCTCGGTACACAATCTATCGGGACCAAACACTTTCAGACTTTGGTCAACTTGCCGTACCGCTTCATTGTACTCCGTTGAAGAGCAAAAGCACCAGATGGCCGGAAGATGGACGGGATTGTAGGGGACGATAACGGCAGAGTTATTGTCAAAGTGTGGTCCACAGTGTAAGGTCACAGGAAGAATGCTCATTTGAGAAATCCGTACACCAAATTTCTTCCACGCCTGCCAACCTTGTTTCCAACCTCCACTAGCATATTGAGTGCGGGCCAACTCTGATTGGTATTCTGCGAGTTTCCCTTTACCATTCTCCCAGTATATTAATTGGCGATTACCATAATAACTAACTGATTCGTCAACAGTTGTTCCGAACAGATCCCAACCGTGCCGAACTTTCTCAAATTCCCAAAAATTTAAGATAAATCGAGAACCATCGCCAGTTCTTTGACCTATATACGCGAGGCCA
>CAIWLA010000442.1 GCA_903913345.1 uncultured Magnetococcales bacterium
GCCATGCAGGCGGAGAAAAATTTTATTATCCGCAAAGAGTCAAAATTTGTGGAGGCCAATCAGAAGGCCATCGAAGAGATCAAAAAAGAGGCCCTGCTGGACCGGGACCAGATATTTCATGATCCGGCAGACAAAAAGCAACTGGACGAGATTATCGCCGCTGCGACCGGTTATGAAAAAGAGTTTGCCGACTATGTCAAGGACGAGAAAGGGCGCGGCGCGGCCATCACCCGCATTATTGATCTGGCCCGTATCGTCAACACCGAAGTGGTGGCCCTGCAGGAGGATCAGGCGAAAAAGTTGCACGAGTTGATTGTCCAACTGACCGGGCAATCCGCCAGCACCCTGGACAAGGCGGCCATGGCTGAAAAAATCACCAAGGTGGAAGAGCGGGGGCTGAAGGCCCTCAAGGCGGCCCAATTGCAGGCCCACTTCCAGGATGCCCGCATCGGTGAAAAGGAGATCCTGCTCTCCCTCGGCAAGGACGAGGCACAGATCAAACGCAACCAGGAGGGGATGGCCGCCGCATTAAAGATGACGCAGGAGCTGCTGCCCACCTTCCATGGACAGGGCAACATAGACCAGGCCAAGAAAATTATCGCGGGTATCGAGCAGTACCAGAAAGAGATGCAGGCCGTTCTGGAGATCCTCAAGTCACAAGCCAAGAATGAGCAGGAGATGACTGCGGCGCGTCGGGCGGCGGACGAAAAGATAGTGGCGACGGTGGAGGGTCAACAGAAAAAGGCCACGGCACAAATCGCCTCCTCCGAGCAGTTTTTGTTTGGCTTCAGCCTGGTGGCCGTTGTGATCGGTATAGTGATCTCTTTCTTTCTCACCCGTGTGATCGTCAGTGCCCTCTCCCAGGGGGTCTCCTGTGCCAAAAGCATTGCCGGTGGGGATCTGACCACCAGCGTGTGCGTCAACAGCGGGGATGAGACCGGTCAGTTGGGGTCTGCCCTGACGGAGATGGTGAACAATCTGAAACAGGTGGTGGCCGATCTCTCCATTGCGGCGGAGCAGGTCTCCACGGGGAGCAACGAAATTTCGGACGCCTCCCAGACCCTCTCCAAGGGGGCGACCGATCAGGCGGCCTCCATCGAGGAGACCTCGGCGGCCATGGAGCAGATGGCGGCCAATATTCAACAAAACACCGACAATGCCAACACCACCCAGAATATTGCCCAGCAGGCGGCCAAGGATGCCGCGAACGGTGGCCATGCCGTCGTCGAGGCGGTCAAGGCCATGAAGGAGATTGCCACCAAGATTGGCATTATCGAAGAGATTGCCCGCCAGACCAACCTGTTGGCCTTGAATGCCGCCATTGAAGCGGCGCGGGCCGGTGAACATGGCAAAGGGTTTGCCGTGGTGGCCGCCGAGGTGAGAAAACTGGCGGAACGCAGTCAGGCGGCGGCGGGAGAGATCAGCCACCTGTCCGCTTCCAGCGTGGAAGTGGCGGAAAAGGCCGGAATCATCATCAACAAGCTGGTGCCGGACATTCAAAAGACGGCGGAATTGATTCAGGAAATTGCCGCCGCCAGCCAGGAGCAAAACCAGGGGGCCGCCCAGGTCAATCAGGCGATTCAACAACTGGATCAGGTGATCCAGCAAAATGCGGGGGCCTCCGAAGAGATGGCCGCCACGGCGGAAGAGTTGAGTGCCCAGGCCGACATGATGTTGCAGAGCATCGCCTTTTTCAACACCGGGCAGCCAGTGGGTGGTTCGGCCAGGCGGAAATCGGCTCCACCGGCCCAGCGTGCCACTCCGGCGGTTTCTCATGCCCAACGGGGGGCGACCCGATCCCTGCCCGCCCCCGCCCGGAAAACCGGCACCACGACGGGGAAAAAAACCGGCGGGATTGACCTGCAAATGGTGTCCGGGAAACATTCGGATGATGAATTTGAGAGCTTTTGACCGATGATCCATCCGGGGAGGTGGCTTGGGCCGCCTCCCCGGTTGTGGACGGAGAGATGATCCGGTCCCACACTCGATACAGGGGGAAAAAATGTCACAAGATCAATTGTTTGCTGAAGTGAACAAACGGGTCAATCTGGCCATGAGCAACGAAGTGGAAATGTTGACTTTTTACCTGTCGGATCAGCAGCTGTACGGGTTGAATGTCTTCAAGATTATCGAAATTCTGGAGACCCCCAAGGGGATCACCCGGATGCCCCGTTCGCATCCCACCATCAAGGGGGAGATTGATTTTCGGGGCCACCCCATCAATCTGATCGATCTGGGTGAATATCTGGGGATGGAGCCGATTGATTACAAGCGGGTGGTGAGCTATGTCCTGGTCTGCGAGTACAGCACGACCATCCAGGGGTTTCTGGTGGCCCGACCGAATGTCTTGGTGACCAAAAACTGGGATGAAATCATCAAGCCGGTGGGCAGTGTCTACGAAAGCAGTTGTCTGACGGCCATCACCTACCATGAGGGGGAGCCGATCCAGATGTTGGATGTGGAAAAGGTGTTGAATGATATTGTCGGCATCAACATTACCATATCCCAGGCGTTGATCGACCAGGGCAAACGGATTGTGCGGCAGGATCATCATATTCTGGCGGTGGACGATTCCAAGGCGGCGTGTCATTTGATCCAGGCGGTGTTGAACCAGATGGGGATCCGGCATACCGTGGTGGATGAGGCCCCGAAGGCGTTGGAACTGTTGGAAAAATCAATCGGCAGTGACGGGAAGAGCACCTATACCATGGTCTTTACCGATATTGAAATGCCGGTGATGGATGGTTTTACCTTTACCCGGAAGGTCAAGGAAAATCCGAGGCTGGCCAAGATTTATATCGCGATCAACAGTTCTTTGAGCAATCGGTCCAATGAGGAAAAGGCGGAGCAGATGGGTGCGGACGATTTCATCCCCAAGTTTACCCCCGACAACATGGCCAGGATTGTGATTGAGCAGGTTGAAAAGGCCAATCGGCTGATGGCCTGAGTGCCTCCTCCTTTGTTTTTTAAAATTATTGCGGGGGTCTGGGGGGGATCATCC
>CAIWLA010000443.1 GCA_903913345.1 uncultured Magnetococcales bacterium
AATCGTCGTAGCCCTGCTGGATGATGAGGCCACAGTTAAACGCCTCTCCATCGTCGATGAACGAATCGAATTGAGACCAGCCAACCCCAATTACAAGCCCATACCAATCGGGTATGAGACTTCTTTACATATCGTGGGCAAGGTCGTGGCAGTGAGTGCCAAGGACTCAACAATAAAATACTGAAGAAGGGGGGACACGCATGGCCGCAATCACATTCCGCCAATTTATCCAGCCAGATATCCTGACGACTATCGCTCCTGAGCGACTCCGGTCGCTTTTGTCACCGCACCAGGAATATCTCGTTAAACGGGGGCTGGTCTTCCCCGAGGCTCCAAAGGCAGCCATCAGTTGCACGAGATTGTCTGCCATTTTGGCCGAACCAGACGATAAGGTTCCGTCCGAGATGGTGGATGCATTGTACTTCATCAGCGCGATGACCAATACTAACGCTGTGGACGATCTCATGGCTGCCGCCAAGTCTGCACATCCAGGGATGGAGTTCAACATGGACGCCAGTGATGCCGATATCATCGTGCAAATCTGGATCAAGGATCCGGACTTGGTGACAACAAGGCACGCCGAATCCTTAGTCAACATACCGAAAGCCTTTGAATACTTTCGCAGCCGAGAACTCAAGCCAGACACGTTCTCTATGCCTGACCAAGCAACCCTCAATCAGATGGAAGTGGCGATGAACCACTGGTTTGAAAGAAACCGGCGCGGTCGAAATTGCCGTATCATCACCGCCGACCATGGCAACAAAATCAGCTTCCTCATTCGTCACGGCATGCCCATGCTGAGGCGCAGAAGAATCAGAAACGATAAATCAGAAACCATTCTCTATCGCCCAGAAGTTTTCGATGTTGCCTTCTATGATCGTTCCCATAACGAACTCGGTATTCGTGCCTTGGGGACAAAGGGGGAGAAAAATCTTTACCGTGAAACTATCGGGTATTACCTTTTTGATAACTATCACTACTTCAAGGAACGACAAAAAATTACCCTGAACCCCTTGGAAATAGATGGTGTGCATTCCCTGGTCTGTTCCGATATCAATGGCCTGGAGCAAGTCACTTTGACTGCCATCAATAACAGATTAGACGATGGATGTGACGGTTATTTATCCCACAGAGCAAAAGATGTTTTCCTCTCCCTGCAGAAGCAAAAGAAGAGCATGCCCCCTGCATCAACTTTGACCATGGCGGTTTTCTCGATGAAACTCGCCGGGATAGAGAAACCACGCACTCTCACCATTCAGCCGCCCAACCGCGTCACATATCAGCGGGACGACGAAAGCATCGTCGCAGACGAGTTTCTCGACAAGCGCGGTTTCATCGACCAATCGGAGGGATAGATCCATGCAACCCATCCCCCAGTTATGGTCCATCATGGAACAGTCACCTGGACTGAGCAATATTATGCCCGAATGGCAACGACGCCTCGACACCACCTTCAAAGTCGCCCGTTACTGGTTTCGCCCCACAAATCAGCGGGGCACCACCTTCCCGTGTCCCAGTCCGGGAGCGAATGGCTGCCACATGAGGGTGGT
>CAIWLA010000444.1 GCA_903913345.1 uncultured Magnetococcales bacterium
ACTGATGGGTGGTGGGCGGGGAGGAGATGCGCAGATGGACCTCACTGGCCCCCGCCGCCCGGACCATCTTGACAATCTTGCGACTGGTCGTGCCTCGAACCAGGGAATCATCCACCAACACCACCTTCTTGCCCGCCATCATGTGCGGGTTGGTGTTGAGCTTGACCTTGACGCCAAAATGGCGAATGGCCTGCTGCGGCTCGATAAAGGTGCGTCCCACATAGTGGTTGCGAATGATGCCCAGTTCGAAGGGAATCCCGGAGGCCTGGGAAAAACCCAACGCCGCCGGAACCCCGGAATCCGGGACCGGCACCACCAGATCCGCCACCACCGGATGCTCCTTGGCCAGTCGCGCCCCCACCCGCTTCCGGGATTCATAGACATTGATCCCGTCAATGGTGGAATCCGGCCGGGCAAAATAGACATATTCAAAAATGCACATGTGCTGGCGATCCCGCTTCGGAAAGGGAAAAAAGGATTCCACCCCCTTGGCACTGATGACCACCATCTCTCCCGGCTTGATGTCCCGCACAAATTGCGCCTCCACCAGATTGAGGGCACAGGTCTCCGAAGAGAGGACATAACTCTCCCGATCCGGCCACTTGCCCAACACCAGCGGCCGCATCCCATCCGGATCCCGCACCCCGATGATGCAATCCTCCCCCATGGCCAGCAGGGCATAAGCCCCCCGCACCTGATGCAACGCCTCCACCAGCCGTTCGGGGAGGGTCCGGCGTTGCGAGCGGGCCGACAGATGGACAATCACCTCCGTATCCATGGTGGATTGAAAGATGGAACCCTGCCGCTCCAGTTGCCGACGCATCTCCACCCCGTTGACCAGATTGCCATTGTGGGCAACCGCCATCCCCCCCTGGGCGGTATCCACCACCAACGGCTGAATGTTGCGCACATTGGCCGAACCGCCCGCCGTCGAATAACGGACATGACCAATCGCATGCCGACCCGTCAATTGATCCAGTTCCGGACGCTTGAAGACATCCGCCACCAACCCCCGACCCCGGTTGCAATGAAAAATCCGGTCGGCCACCGAGACAATCCCCGCCGACTCCTGACCCCGATGTTGCAGGGCATACAGCCCCAGATAGACCAGATTGGCCGCCTCGGTATGGTTGAAAACGCCAAAAATGCCACAGGCGTCATGAAAATGGTCGTCCAAAAGCTCAGTCAAGGTCGCTGTCCCGTTCAAGGGTGGGAGGAATTGAACATCTGTCCAAGGTTTGACTGGGCCGCCGCCGACTGCGACAACACCCAATCATGAGAAAATTGCTGGGACATCCATTCGGCCCCCCGCGCCAAATGGGGGGAGAGCGTCGATTGCGCCAGCAACTCAACCGGTTGCTCCCCCTGGTAAAAATTTCTGAACGCAATAAAGCCGATCAGAAGGACCAACAGACCCCGCGCCAGACCGAAACAGAGTCCCATGAACCGATCGGCCACCGACAACCCCGCCTGGCTGACCAACTGCCGCAACCGCTCCCCCAGAAAGCCGAAGGCCAGCAACGTGACGACAAAAACCAGAAAAAAGGCAATGGGTTTAACAAGATAGGTCTGATGGATCCAGGAGGTCAACCCCGAAGCCAGGGTCTCAAAAAATCGCGAGGCCACGACAAAGGCCATCGCCCATCCCATCAACCCCAACACCTCACGCAAAAAACCCCGCATGACGGCCATGATGGCGGAAATACCCAGCACAAGTAAAAAAAGGATGTCCAACGCGTTCATCGTTTCACGGTTCCTGTCATTTTGAATGAGGATAAGAGATCGAACCGGACTTGATCAGCGTTCGGGGGAAAGTGACGGGGGCTTTGCCCCCAACCCCACCAGGGGCGTTGCCCCTGGACCCCACCAGGGGGATAATCCCCCTGGACCCCTGATACATCAAGACCAGCCTATCCCTGGCGGGCGAGCAAGCACCGTACCATCTCTTCCACCGATTTTACCGCATCCAGGACCAACGGCAACCCCTCTGGCAGGGTGCGCACCGATTTTTCCGGCAGAATGCACCGCGAAAAACCCAATTTGGCCGCCTCTTTCAAACGGGTGGCCAGATGGGAGACCGAACGGGCCTCCCCCGACAGACCCACCTCACCCAGAATGACCAGACCGGGATCGAGACTCAGATTGCGATGCGAGGCAACCAGGGCGGCACAGACCGCCAGATCGGCCGCCGGTTCGGTAATCCGAAACCCCCCGGCCACATTGAGAAAAATATCATGGTTGAACAGCCCCAACCCCAGCCGTTTTTCCATGACCGCCGTCAACATGGCCAGACGGTTGGGATCAAAACCCAGGGTGGTACGCCGGGGTTGGGGGAGGGGGGAGGGGGCCACCAGGGCCTGCACCTCCAACAGGAGGGGGCGAGTCCCTTCCATGCCCGCAAAGACCACCGAACCGGCGGCTCCGGGCACCCGTTCGGCCAGAAACAGCTCCGATGGATTGGGCACCTCCGCCAGACCGCTCTCCCGCATCTCAAAAACGCCAATCTCGTTGGCCGGTCCGAAACGGTTTTTGACCGCCCGCAAAATACGATAATTGTGGCCCCGCTCCCCCTCAAAATAGAGGACGGTATCCACCATATGTTCCAAAACCCGTGGCCCGGCAATCTGCCCATCCTTGGTGACATGTCCCACCAGAAAGAGGGCCATGTTGCGCTGCTTGGCCACCTGAATCAACTGGGCGGCGCACTCCCGTACCTGGGAGACGGAACCGGCGGCAGAAGGAACCCGGTCACTGGCCAGGGTTTGCACCGAATCCACCACCAATACCGACGGTTTGATCTGCTCGACCAGGTGCAGAATGGCCTCCAGCCGGTTTTCCATCAGGACCAGCAGCCCCTTTTCCACAATATCCAGGCGCATGCTGCGTTGTTTGAGTTGCTGAATGGACTCTTCGCCGGAGACGTACAATACCGTCGTGCGTCGGGCAAAATCGGCCATCGCCTCCATCAGCAGGGTGGATTTGCCGATACCCGGATCCCCGGCCAGCAGGACGGCCGATCCTTGGGTCAACCCCCCGCCCAGCACACGGCGCAGCTCCCCGTTATCCAGGGCCAGACGCGGCCGGGCATCGGCCACCACCAGGGCCAGATCCACCGGTTGCGCCCCCAAAAGATTGCCCGCCGCAGAGGCAGATGGGGCACGGGAACTCCCCCCCGGATGAAAGGCTTGCAGGCTGTTCCAGGTGCCGCAGGTCGGACAACGTCCCTCCCAGCGGACCGATTCGGCCCCACATTCGTTGCAGACAAAAGAGGATTTATCGCGGGCCATGGTCCCATCGCTATCCATAATGGGGGTCCGGGGGAGATTATCTC
>CAIWLA010000445.1 GCA_903913345.1 uncultured Magnetococcales bacterium
ATAGCACAAGACCTAGCTTACAGTAAAGAGGTTAACGCTTATGGGGCGAAGCCCCCATTGTGGACCAAACGACAACCAGAACCCTTCTCTTACAATCCGCCACGTGATGCAACGGCGATATGCTGGACGGGCAGAACGGTGGGCATCTGGTCTGGTACAGCGACGAGATCGGTTGTCCCCTCCTCGATAGAGGCGACATGTTGCGGTGACTGTCCCCCATGCAATTGGGCAAAGGCCTGATCCAGCAGGGTCGCCATCTTGTTGTCCCGTGCCACCGCAGAACGGCCACCGAAGACCACACCGATCAGCCGGGTAGGACCACGGACCGTCGAGGCCACCAGGTTGAATCCAGAGGCGCGAATATAACCGGTTTTGATACCATCCATCCCCCGGTAGCGACTCATCAGGTGGTTGTGATTGTGATGGTGTACACCGGCATAGGTGAAACCATCGCGACTGAAGTAGGGATAGTATTGCGGATAATGATAGACAAGGGCATAGCCCAGAATGGCCATGTCCCGCGCCGTCGTCACCTGCTCCGGGTTGGGCAGACCGGACGGGTTACGAAAGACCGTATGGCTCATGCCCAAAGCCCGCGCCTTTTCGGTCATCAGTCGAGCAAACTGCTCTTCACTGCCGCCCAGGGCTTCGGCCACCACCACCGTGGCATCGTTGGCCGATTTGGTCACCAGTCCCAGCAAGGCGTCCTCGACACGGATTTGATGACCCGCCCGCAGTCCCAGCTTGGAGGGTTCTTGAGCGGCGGCATTCTGAGAGATCGGCAACTGCTGATCCAGGTGCAGTTGGCCACTCTTCAGGGCCTGGAAGGCCAGGTAGAGAGTCATCATCTTGGTGAGAGAGGCCGGGTGACGCAGCTCATCGGGATGGGTGGCATGTAAAATTCGACCCGTTTTGGCATTCATCACAAGATCGGCATAACCGGCGGAGGTGTCCACGGAGGGTGGATAATGCCTGGTCTGTTTGACGCCACCGGTCCGCGTCAGTTTCGCCTTCTGGTGGAGTTTGGACCGGTATTTGCCGGCATGCAGCCTGTTTGACGATTTCAAGAATTTTTGACTGGACTTATGCGACAATCGGCGGTGTTTGTTCGCGGCATCGGCGGAATAAGGGCTGAATATCCCGGTCAACACCCAGATCAGCAGGAAAATTTTTACAATTCCGATTTTTCGACATAATGGAAGCATAGCTTTTTTTTCCCACTGTGATGGTTTGCAGGTTGACAGAATAGCGTGACCGATCCAAAAAAGCCACCCCTCCTGATCACACAACGCGCATCCAGACTCGCATGAGCCGTCTCCGCGAAGCCTTGACCCGAAAGAGAGTCTTTGCTTGTTGCCCTTCCTGCTAGCAATTATATTGCCAATCTGGTCCTACTCGCCCATCAGACTGAAAGTGCATAAATAATGGTCAATGGACCATTCGATACGACGAAGAAAAGCCACATTATTGACAGTTGGCCCGGTGCGCCATGGATCCATCTGCCAGAATGGTGTCGCTCCCCATGGCCGATCTGTCACGCCGATACCTCCACCAGGGAGATGGGGATAAGTTTCTTTAACAAGTCTAACCGGTTTCGCATCTTTTCCTCTTTTCGGGATGATCCACGATACGTGGCCCGATGTCAAGTTTACCCTTTCTGGTCTCATGGAATAATGACGCATCCCGGAGCGGTCAGGGATCCCGACTGGCGGTGAACCAACGGGCACAGGCCGTGGATTGCGAGGGAAAGTACCAATGGACGTAGGAGGCACGGACCTGCAACCGGCGTACACCGATGTCTCCCTGCTCCAGTTGAAAGGCCGGTTCCAGGGGAGAGGGGTCGCGAATGGAATGGTGAAACTCATGGCCACGCACCCCGGAGTGCTCCTGCCGGTAGCCGAGACCGGCCAATCGCCCGGTCATGCGGGTATGAATCGGCAACACCCCCGCCATGGGCCAACGGGCACCCTCGGCATCGGTCAAGCTTTCGCCCAGAGCCATCATGCCACCGCATTCGGCCAGTATGGGCAGGCCATGGTTGGCCGCGTGACGAATGGTGGGCCAGGAGGCCGAAACGGAGAGGAGGGGGGCATGCAGTTCCGGGTATCCGCCCGGCAGCCACAGGGCCTCCGCACCCTCCGGAACCGGTTCGCCCGCGAGGGGTGAAAAAAATTGGGGGATGGCTCCCTGTTCCCGCAACCATTCCAGATTGGCGGGATAGAGAAAGCAAAAGGCCCGATCCTGTGCAACCGCAATCTTCCTTCCAGACAGTAACCGGGACGGGTTTCGGGTGGAGATGACCTCTGCCTGTTTTGGGGATGGACCGCCCATGGCCGCAACGGCCAGTCTGTCCAGATCCAACGTCAATGCGCCGAGCAGTGCCTCGGTCGTGGGGGGGGATTGATCCTGGGGCAGCACCAAACCCAGATGGCGTTCACCCAGGTGGATGGCCGGTGTCTGGGTCAGCCATCCCAACAGGGGAGGCAGATGATGGTCGTGCAACGCCTGCCGTAAAATGTCGGCATGTCGGAGGCTGCCAACCCGGTTGGCCAGGACGCCAATGATTCGAAATCCGTGGGCAAACTGGACAAATCCCGCCACCAGCGGGGCAATGGAACCCGCCATGCCCTTGGCATTGACCACCAACACCACCGGCAGATCCAACGCCCGCGCCAGATCCGCCGTGGACCCCGGACCACCGACCCCCTCCTTGCCATCATACAATCCCATCACCCCCTCCACCACGGCAACCTCTCCTTCCAGGCAGTGCCGATGGAGGAGATCCCGGCTCTCCGTGACACCCACCATGCAGGTGTCCAATGAGTAGGAAGGTCGCTGACAAATGGCCGCATGCCATTGGGGATCGATAAAATCCGGGCCTGCCTTGAAGGGGGCTACGGCAAAACCCGCCGCCCGGAAGGCCGCCATCACCGCCAAGGTGACGATGGTCTTGCCACTGTGGGATTGGCTGGCCGCAATGAGGAATCCAGGTATGCTTTTCATGGACAGGTATGCTAGCATTTTGCCTTCCTTTGGAGTAGTAATATTGTGTGCCGTGTGTGGCCGGGTTTGGATGCGAACATCCCAAAATGTTGCATTGTACTCTTTACGGGGCTTCGCCCCGAACCCCACCAGGGGC
>CAIWLA010000446.1 GCA_903913345.1 uncultured Magnetococcales bacterium
AATCACTTTGGCGATTTCGGGTTGCTGCAAATAATAGGCCTCCACCTGGGAAAGAACCTTCAAGGCACGTTCCTGAGTCGCTCCGGGGGGCAGCAGCATGATGCTGATAAAATAGCCCTGATCCTCGTCCGGCAAAAAGCCGCCGGGCAGCTTCATGAACAACCCCCCGGCCGCCACCGCAACGGCCAGATAGAGAAACAAATAGAGGAACGGACGACGCAAAACCCCGCCGATCACGCCCCGATAACCCTGGCTGGTGCGCAGGAACAGGTTGGCGAACCAGCGAAAAAAGCCCCGCTGATGGTGATGGTCACCACCCGCTGCCGGGGGACTCAGCAACGTGGCACACAGGGCAGGAGTAAGGGTGAGGGCCATGAGGGCAGAAAAGAGCATGGTCAACACCAGGGTCACGGCAAACTGGCGATAAATGGCCCCCACACTGCCACTGAAAAAGGCCATGGGAATGAAAACGGACGACAAAACCAGGGTGATGCCAATGATGGCCCCAAAGATCTGGGTCATCGCCTTGCGGGTGGCGTCGCGGGCAGACAACCGCTCTTCGGCCATCACCCGCTCCACATTTTCCACCACCACAATGGCATCATCCACCACAATGCCGATGGAAAGGACCATGGCAAAGAGGGTCAATACGTTGATGGAATAGCCCAGCAGATAGATACCCACCAGCGCGCCGGTCAGGGCCACCGGGACGACAATGGTGGGAATAAAGGTGGCGCGCAGATTGCCCAGGAAAAGATACATCACCAGAAAAACCAGCCCCATGGCCTCGGCCAGGGTCATCAACACCTCGTGGATGGAAATTTTGATAAAGGTGGAGGTGTCATAGGGAATGTCCCAGGCAATGCCCGCCGGAAAAAATTTTTCCAGCTCCGTCATCCGTTGTCTGACCCGTTGGGCGGTCTCCAGGGCATTGGCACCGGGGGCCACCTTGATGGCAATGGCCGCCGTGGATTGACCATTGAGTCGGGCGAGAATGGCATAGTCCTGGGCACCCCATTCCACCCGCGCCACATCCTTGAGGCGCACGGTGGCCCCATCCCGGTCGGCACGCAAAATAATATCGCCAAACTCCTCGGGAGTCGATAAACGGTTGCGGACCAGAATGGGGGCATCAATCTCCTGACCGGGCATGGCGGGCAGTTGCCCCAACTCCCCCGTGACCAGTTGGGTGTTTTGGGCACGGACCGCCCGCAGGGCATCGCCGGGCGAAAGACCAAAGGCGGTCAGACGGGCCGGATCCAACCAGATGCGCATGGCATATTCGGTACCAAACAGATTGGCCTCGCCCACCCCCGGCACCCGACGCAAATGCTCCAGCACCGAACTGGCCATATAACTGCCCAGGGCCACATAATCATGCGAGTGGTCCGGGGAGAAAAGGGTGATGAACATCAGATAATTGCGCCGTGATTTCACCACGGTTATCCCCTGTCGCCGCACCTCTTCGGGCAGACGGGCCTCCACCCGCTTGATCCGGTTTTGCGCCTCCACCGAGGCCACATCCAGATTGGTGCCGGTCTCAAAGGTGATGGTGAGGGTCATGGTGCCCATGGAATCGCTGGCCGACTCCATGTACAACAGATGTTCCAGACCGTTCATCTCCTGTTCGATCAGGGTGGTGACGGTCTCCTCCACCACCTGGGCCGAGGCCCCCGGATAGGTCGCCGTGACGGCAATGGCGGGCGGGGCCACATCGGGATATTGGGCCACCGGCAGCTTGCTCAGCGACAACAAACCCGTCAGCAGAATGACCAGGGCAATGACCCAGGCAAAAACGGGACGGTCGATAAAAAATTGGGGTAACATGGCGCAATCCTAAGGGATGTGGGTGGCAGGAGTGGTGGCCGACTGCTCTTGTGCCCCGCCCACCGGCGGGGTCACATCCAGAATCTTGGGCGTCACCACAGAGCCGGGACGCGCCTTTTGCACCCCGTTGACAATCACCTTCTCCCCCGCCTTCACCCCTTCCGTCACCAGCCAATCCTGCCCGGAAAATCCCCCGGTCTTGATCAAACGGGGCGTGACCTTGTTGTGTTCGTCCACCATCAAAACCATCTGCCCCTGCGGCGAGGTCTGCACCGCCCGCTGGGGCACCGTCACCCCCTCGGCCGTGGCCAGGGCAATCTGCACCCGGACAAATTGACCGGGCAGCAACACCCGGTCCGGATTGGCAAATTCCGCCCGCAACGCCACCGAACCGGTCTGGGGATCCACCGCCATATCGGTAAACAGCAGATGACCAGTGAGGGAATAGGGGACATCGTCATCCAGCAGCAACTGGACGGCCACCTGGGCAATGGGCTGGGCACCCCCCTGGCGAATGGCCCGTTGCAGACGAAACCATTCCGGACTGGAGAGGGTAAAGTTGACCCGGATGGGATCCAGTTGCTCGATGGTGGTGAGGCGAGTGGCCTCTTTCTGGCCGACCAGTGCCCCTTCGGTCACCAGGGTCCGTCCCACCCGGCCATCGATGGGGGCGGTGACATGGGTATATTCCAGGTCGATGCGGGCACGCCCCAGGGCCGCCTCGGCGGCCAGCAGATCGGCAGCGGCCTTCTTGTAACGGGCATCGGCCTGATCAAACTCCTGATGGCTGATGGCCTTGGTGTTCACCAAGGTGTTGGCGCGGTCCACGGTCTGTTTGGCCAGCAGACGTTCCGCAATGGCACTGTCCACAGCGGCCTGGGCCGATTTGACCTGGCTCTCCAGGGCACGGGCATCCAGGCGATACAACGGGGCACCCGCCTTGACCTCCGATCCTTCGGCAAAGAGCACCTGCTCCACAATCCCCTCCACCCGCGCCCGAACTTCGGCGGTACGCACGGCCTGCAGACGGCCAGGAACCTGTTGTTGCAGGGAGAGGGTCTTGCGCGCTGCCGCCACCATCTCCACCTCCGGGGGCGGTGGCGCAGCCGGGGCCACCGGGGCCTTGGCAGACGATGGATTGTCGGGCCAGCAACCGGACAACAAAAGGGCCAGACAGAGTGCCGTGAGAATGGGGGTCAGACGGGTGTGCATGAGGACTCCTTTTTTGCCCATCCATTGGGCAAAGTGCTGATGATCGGGTTCACCCCAACTGTTTGAACTGCAGACGATTCGACCAGTCAATTTTTAAGGCTCTCTCTGGAGAATCGTTTATGGGAGCAATCTTGGTAATTTTGGTTCCGCTCTTTGAAATGTGTATATGACCGATACTGACAAAACGATGTTCATAACCTTGAAGGAATTGAGGAGTTTTCCAGAATAACCGGCCAATTTCCTGGCAATATTTCACAAAGCACTCAGCACCCATCAACTGTTTGACGATGTCATGCCATTTGTCTTTTGTTTTTTTCATTTCGATGTAAAGAATGCGTTTTTTCTCAGAGCTGATAATGGCATAATCCGCACGTTTGCATTCACCCTGACTACCTTTAAAAATGCCATCCGGTGAAAGAAAGGCATCCACTCTGACAACCAGCGCATCGGGGG
>CAIWLA010000447.1 GCA_903913345.1 uncultured Magnetococcales bacterium
CCCCAGACAATCGGCTGGTGGCCGTTGTGGAATCAAGGGGCGGGGGTGGTGCTGTTGGCCGGTGCCACCCTGACCGACTGGGATCCGCTGGTCCGTCTGGGGGGAATCTCCCTCGTCCTGGCGGGGGGAATGATCTGGTACTTGTTGTATTTTGCCCTGAAAAAACGGGATGAAAATGGGTCAAGGCCATGAAAATTCACCTGGATCTGGATTCTGGCATCGCGGGCGACATGTTTCTGGGAGCCTGTATCGATCTGGGGTTGGATCGTGATCTCCTCACCCGCTCCCTGATGACCGTGGCTCCGGGGGGGTCATTGGCGATCACCCGGTCACAACGGGGGGGATTGAGTGGGGTGCGGGCGGAGGTCATCGTCCCCCACGAACATCACCACCGCCACCTGCAGACTATTCTGGCCCTGATCCAACAGGCCGAACTGCCGGACCCGGTCAAACAATTGGCCGGAACCATTTTTACCAACCTGGCGACAGCGGAGGCCCAGGTCCACGGCATCCCGGTGGAAGAGGTCCATTTTCATGAGGTGGGTGCCCTGGATGCCATCATCGATATTTGTGGGGCAGCCTGGGCGGTCTGGCAGTTGGGCATCACCCAGGTCACGGCCTCCCCGGTGGCAACCGGTTCGGGATGGATCACCTGTCAGCATGGTCGCCTGCCCGTTCCCGCCCCGGCGGTGGCCGAGTTGTTGCGCACCCACGGGGTTCCCATCCAGCCCTCTGCCGTGAAGGGGGAATTGACCACTCCCACCGGAGCGGCCATTCTCGTCACCCTGGTGAACCGGTTCGCGCCCTCTCCATTGACCCGGATCGACCGCATCGGGTATGGATTGGGCCAGCGGGAGTGGCCGGGACACCCCAACGTCTTGCGTATCCTGGCCCAGGAAGAGGAATCCGCCCCATCAGAATGGATACGGGAACCGGTTGTCGTCCTGTCCACTCACCTGGATGACATGAATCCCGAATGGTACGGCCCTCTGTGGAATCGGTTGCGGGAGGCGGGTGCCCTGGACGTGGCCCTCCTGCCGATGACGATGAAAAAGGGGCGTCCGGGGGTTCGCCTGGAGGTGGTGGCCCATCCTGAACAGGAGACGACCCTGGCCCGGATGATATTGTCCCACACCACGGCGTTGGGGGTACGCCTGGACCGGATGGAGCGTTTGATCCTGCCCCGTACACAAAAGAGGGTGACCACCCCCTGGGGGATGATCCGTGCCAAGGAGGCGGGCGGGGTCTGGCGGCTGGAACACGATGATCTGGAACAACTGGCCCGGAACCAGACGTGGAGCCAGTAGCAGGCACAACAACAGGTGGCACCCTTCCTCTCTGCGGCCATTGGCGAGTCGCTCCCCCCGTCTGCCGAGGTTGCCCGCCATCATGTCTCCTGAATCATTGAAATCCCTCCTGACGGATCTGGCCGCAGGCCGTGCCTCCGTGGAGGAGACATTAAAAAAATTGGAACGGTTTCCAACCGATATGGTCAGCCAGGAGGGTGGCATTGTGGCGCGACTGGATACCCATCGGGCATTGCGACAGGGTTTTCCTGAGGTGATTCTGGCGCAGGGCAAGCGGTTTCAGCATCTGGAAGCGATTGTGGAACGGGCGTTGACCCACGACAGCGATCTGCTGATCACCCGTCTGACCCGCCAACGGATGGCCCGGTTGATGGTCCGTTTTTCCGTACTGGAACAGGCCAAGGGGACGGGGTGTCTCTATCGACAAAGAGAAAAACCTCCCGAAGAGGGGTTGGTCGGGGTGTTTTGTGCCGGTACCAGTGACATTGGCGTGGCCGAGGAGGCGGCCCTGGTGGCGCGTCTCATGGGGGCACGGGTGGAGACCTATTATGATGCCGGGGTGGCCGGATTGCACCGCCTGCTGGCGGCTGGAACCCTGTTGCGCACGGCACGGGTCTTTGTGGTCGTGGCAGGGATGGAAGGGGCCATGCCATCGGTGGTGGGTGGACTGGTGAACAGACCGGTGATTGCCGTCCCCACCTCCTCCGGGTATGGGGCCTCGTTTCAGGGGTTGGCGGCCTTGCTGGGCATGTTGAACAGTTGTGCGGCCAATGTCACGGTGGTCAATATTGATAACGGCTTCGGGGCCGGATATGTCGCGGGCTTGATCAATCGGCGCGGGGAGGCATAGCATGGAACCCCTCTCCCCCATGACGACAGAAGGGCGCGACCGGATCAACAAATATCACCGGCTGCTGGATGGATTGCGCACCCTGAACCGGGTTCTGGTCGCCTTTTCCGGTGGTGTGGACAGCACCCTGCTGGTGGCGGCGGTCCAGGAGTCGGGCATCCCCTATCTGGCGGTCACCGCCCTCTCTCCCACCCTCCCCGCCCATGACCGGGCGGATGTCCACCAGACGGTTCAAGAGATGCGCCTGCACCATCGTTGGATCGAAAGCGGCACAATGGACGATAACAATTTTGTTCAGAATGGGCCGGATCGCTGTTTTTATTGCAAAAGCGATTTATTCAAGCGTCTGGTCGCCATCGCCCAACAGGAGGGGTATGCCGTCGTCCTGGATGGCAGCACCACAGACGATCTCCAGGATTACCGTCCGGGGATGCGGGCGAAGCAGCCATTCCTGGTGCAGAGTCCCCTGCTGGAGGCGGGTTTGAACAAGGCGGATATTCGCTGGCTTTCCCGCCAGAAAGGTCTCCAGAGTTGGAACAA
>CAIWLA010000448.1 GCA_903913345.1 uncultured Magnetococcales bacterium
AAGTACCGTCCTGGCACTGTCCGCTCTTTTTGTCGGCCTTTCGTTGGTGCCAGTTGCCCACGCTGAACAGCGTTTGGAAGGGGAGGATGCCCTCAATAAATTGACCAAGCCCGTCAGCAAGATGGAGATGGGTGTCGGTTATGTCAACAAGGACTCCATTGCGGGCGACTATACCGGCCTCGACAAGGAGGGGGCCTATGCCATTGCCAACATTGACCTGCGGGGCGGTGCTGCTTATGACAGCCCTTCTGCCGCGCGTTGGCGGGTCAAGGGCGACAACCTCGGTCTGGATTCCCGCCGCGTGGACGCCGAATATGGCGAGCAGGGGAAATATCGGATCAAGGGTACCTATGACGAGATCACGAAGCTCCGTTCGGACACCTACCAGACGCCTTTCCAGGGGGTTGGCACCAATAACCTCACTCTGCCGAGCACCGTGAGGGCGATTACCTTCGGTGGGGCGACGACCAATGTGTCGGTGCCGGATTTGTGGGGCACCAATCCGAATCCGGGTTTTGCCTATGTCACCAACATCCCCAGAACAGCCGCCGGTGCCAACTCGCTGGTAACTGAAGGTGTTTTGGCCACCAGCGGAATGCCGACTGATGCGGCCTCGTCTGCCGTCAAGTATGCCCGTCCTATCCTTGGTCAGGTGGCGACCACCGTCCTCGACCCCAGGGGACTTTACAACTACAATGGAACCGCCCTTTTCACTGGTACCAGGATTAATGGAAGCACGGTTGATAATAACGTTGCAGCCCAGACTCCTCTCGGTGGGGGATACGTGGTGGGTTCGGGTTTGATGCCGGTACCAGGACCAGCGGGGGTGGTCGGCACTGTCGCCCAGCAGACCGCCGCTCTGAATGCGCTGCCCCGGATCAACATTACCGACACCGGTACGGCTGGCATGAAAAATCTGGCCGCCTACATGCAGAATGTGCCGATCCAGACGGAACGCAAGAAGGGTGAAGCGGGTCTCAGCTTTTTTGTCACCCCGGAAATCGAGTTTTCGGCTGGCTACAAGGAAGAGCATAAGGAGGGCAACAAGATTCTTGGTACAGTCTTCGGTTCACCTTCTGTCGCAGCCCTTTTGTTGCCCGAACCGGTTGACTACAACACCCGTCAGTTTGACGCGAGCCTCGCCTATAATACCAAAAAGGCGCAGTTCCAGTTGAGCTATTATGGTTCCTTGTTCGAGAACAAGAACAAGTCCCTCGCTTTTCGGGATCCCTGGTTGTTCACCAGCTCCAACGGACCGATGCCCACCATTGGCCAAATGTCACTGGCTCCGGACAACGAGTTTCATCAGTTCAATGTCACCGGTGGGTACAACTTTGACAAGACCACCCGTCTTACCCTCAATGCCTCGCGGGGCATTGGTACTCAGGACCAGGCCTTCCTGCCCTACATGTATGGTGCCAATACCACCACCAGTACCACTGTGGTGGCCTGTACAGCACCCGGTGTTCCGGCGGGGTGTGGCCTGAATGGTACCTATTACGCCGGTGGTGTCATCTCGGCGTTGCCTGTCGCATCGCTCGGCGGTGAAGTGATCACCACCAACCTGTACACCAAACTGACCGCCCAGCCCATAGACAAGCTGAAGGTGCTGGCTTCGTACAAGTTTGACGATCGGGACAATAAAACCCCGCAGCAGTATTACAGCTCGATCCTGACTGATGGATACGCTGCCAATACGCAAGCGACGACCACGGCTGAGATGCACACGTACAGTGTCCCACGCGATATCAAGCAGCAGACGGGCACCCTGGAAGCCGATTACACCTTCCTGCCTCGCACGGCCCTCAAGTTGGGTGTCGACCACCAGGAGGTTGACCGTACCTTCATGGAGGTGGACAAGACCAAGGAAAACACCTATCGTGCTGGCCTGCGCAGCAACACCTTGAGCCAGTGGGGGCTGACGGAAAATATTGGTTACGTCCATTCGGAGCGTACAGGATCGAACTACACTGTCCTCAAACTGCCGACGATCAATGAGGGTGGTGCAACAGCCGCCGGCTTTGATCCTTTGACAACCGGTTGGGGTCCTGAACAGGCGGGCCAGAAGAAATTCATGCTTGCCGATCGCAAGCGCGACAAAGTGAACGGCAGTGTCAGCTATACGCCCCCGGCTTTGTCACGACTCACGTTGCAGGCTGCCTTGTCTTTCAATGACGATAAATACAACACCCTCTACGGGATGACCGAAAGCAAGGGATGGGCTGGCACCCTGGATGCGAGCTACGCACTCATGGATGCCTTCGTTGTGAACGCCTATTACACCCATGAGGATACAAAGTCCAATCTGCCCCTCAGTCAAGCAAGTGCCACCATTACCGACAACCTGATCGATCTGCAAGACCAGACCAATACGATCGGTGTTGGCATCAAGAACAAGGGATTGATGGACGGCAGACTCGAATTGGGTGGGGATGCAACCATTGTCCTCTCCAAGACCAAGTTTGAGGACAGCTTTGCCACGTTGGCAGCGGCAGGAGTGACAGGAGCGAATCCATATCCATCCGCTGCTTTCCCGGATGTGACCAACAAAGCCTATACTTTGGGGGTCAGTGGTCGCTACGAGTTGGATAAAAATGCGGCGATCAAGGCGGGTTATACCTGGCAGAAGGTGGAGAGCAAAGACTGGGCCTACAATCTCGGTATTGCTTCTGCGCCGGCCTTGATTGGTGACAACGAACAGCCACCCAACTACACGGTGCAATTTTTCGGGCTGTCCTATCAGCGCACCTTCTGGTAGGTCTTGACACCCCGCCACGGGGGAACGGGACAGTTTTTGCCCCGTTCCCCCGCTGGCGTTCAACCGAGTTAGCAAATCTGGTATAGGCCCGTGGGAGGCGTTATGGAAAGCAACAAGCAAGGATCATCAGACAGTTTTTGGGCCAGGATACGGCGACCGAGTACGAAGTATTCCGTATTGACTCTCGCGGCGGTCTTTTTCGGGATCGGGATGCTCTTCCTGGGCGGGTTCAATGCCGCCATGGATGTCGTGGGCACCCTGGAGTTTTGCGGTACCACCTGTCACGAGATGCGGGATACTGTGTACAAGGAGTACATGCAGAACATTCACTACAAAAATCGCACCGGGGTGCGGGCCATCTGCACGGACTGTCATGTGCCCAGGCCCTGGTTCCAGAAGGTGTGGCGCAAGGGAACGGCTGGTCTCGATGTATTGGTGGGCAAGGCAACCGGAGTCGTCGATACCCCGGAAAAGTTTGAGGCCAAGCGCATGGAGATGGCCAGTATAGAGTGGAAACGGATGACGGCCAGCCGCTCCATCGAATGTCGTGCTTGCCACGACTTTGATGCCATGGATCCCAAACGCCAAAAACCGGCGGCCAGGCAAAAGCATGACGCCGCCAGGCAGGAAGGCAAGCATTGTATCGAATGCCACAAGGGCATCGCCCACAAGCTGCCCAAGGAGTACAAGGGCGACAGTGAAGAGGAAGAGTAAACATCCTCCAGTCTGACGCCGCATCGATTGATTTTCTCACCAGAAGGCCGCCCGAAAGGGCGGCTTTTTGGTAAGCGTCCATTTATCCCCAGGGTACCCATTTTTTCCGAACGATGAGACCATCCCAAAAATTCACAATTTTGGGAGATCGACATGGACATAAATGGGATCGAAAAATCAGGAATGACCGAGCGGCAGCGGTTTTGGCTTGAACACTGGCAGCGGTGTCAGGCAACGTCTGGCACGATCAAAGCGTACGCATTGGCCCACGAGCTGAGTCTGCCAGCGATGTACTTCTGGCGGCGAGAATTGATCAAGCGTGGACTGTTGGAGGGAAGACAGCGGGCGGTTCGGTTCAAAAAGCTGGTCGTATTGCCGGAAGCCAGGTCCATTCCATTCCGCATCCTTTTTCCGAACGGTGTGGTGGTGGAGTGGGCGGACAGTCACGCGGATCATGTGGAGTCGCTGATGCGGATGGCGGCATCACTGCCATGATGCGGCCATCGGCGGAATTATCGGAGGTGTTCGTTTGCCTTGAACCGATTGACTTCCGCAAGGGGATCAACGGACTGGCCGCGCTGGTGGAGGCCGGATTGAAATTGAACCCGTTTGCGACGGCTCTGTATGTTTTTAGCAACCGGCAGCGCAACCGGATCAAAATCCTGTACTGGGAGCGTAATGGATTTTGTCTCTGGCAAAAACGTCTGGAGAAGGACCGTTTTCACTGGCTGAAGGGCACGGATTCCAGGGTGGAGATGATCACGGGGCAACAGCTCAACTGGCTTCTGGATGGCTATGATATTGCCCGTTTCAAGCCGCACAAATCTTTGAATTATTCAAACATTTCCTAGTGTTCATGACGGTTTTC
>CAIWLA010000449.1 GCA_903913345.1 uncultured Magnetococcales bacterium
ATACAAACAGGACAATCAAAAAACCACCTGCGCAAAATAATCCAATCATGGCCGCTCCTCCAAAGAGTGAAGGTGACGAATCAAGACGCCGCGCCACCGGCATCTCCTGGGCAGGTTTTGGTCAATGCGAGACACCACTCTTCAACCCCGTTGCAACAAATTCCTCAAGTCAATCATGGCCGCATTGGCACGGGAAATATATGCCCCCATGACCATGGAATGATTGGCCAACAAACCAAAACCGCTGCCATTCAGAATCATGGGACTCCATACCGGATCCTGGGTGGGTTCCAGTTCACGAATGATTTGCCGCAAACTGACCAAGGCATTTTTTTTCTGCAAAACCTCATAAAAGTCCACCTCCATGGCGCGCAGGAAATGCAGCAAGGCCCAACAATTGCCACGGGCTTCATAAAACACGTCATCCAATAGCAACCAGGGGGTTTTGAAGCTCTCCTGCTCATTCACGGGTGTGGATTGTTGGGCGTTCGGATCACCACTTAAGTCTGTATTTATACGGTTTTGCCCCACACTGGAGCGCAACTTCTGGGAAATGCCGCCCAACCGTTTGCTCACCACATCAATCCAACTGGCCAGGTTGTCGGCCCTGGCAAAAAACTGGGCGTTCGACTGCTTGATGTCTGACAAACGATGGATATATTTACCGAAAAACGTCAAACCAGAACGGTACTCCGTTTCTGTGGCGGGCATAATCCAGGAATGACTGTCGAAATTGAATTGCGACTCCCCATTGGCCAAATCCGGGTCTTCGCTGGATTGGGATTGGGAACGGCTGAAGTCGTTCCGCATGGCCTGGGCCAATACCCGAACTTGAGTCAAGACACCAAACTCCCAGTTGGGCATGTTGTCCATCCACACACCGGGAGGCGTCTTGTCGTTGGTGATATAACCACCCGGTTTGTCCAAAAGGGTTTGGGCCACCTGCATCAGGGTGCTGGTGACAACCACCCCGACCACCACCTTGGATTCATCCCCGTCAAACCGTTCCAAGGCGGCTGCCTTGACATCAAACTGTGCCGGTTCGCAACTCCAATAAACCGCAACCAGCCACAGACACAAGAGCAACATCACAAACAGCGCGCCCCCCAGGCCCAGGCGCACGGTCAAGGAACGCCACACGATACCAACGTGGTGAACAGGATTTTTCGAGGAAATGTTGCGTTCCCCATCCGGGAGAGAAAACGGGATGGCCATCCATGCTCCTGGCAGTCGAGTTTAGTGTTGGAAATCCAGAGGAAAGAAGAGACTGATGCCGGGCGACTGTCTGGGTTCAAAATAGACCAGCGGTGGCACATAGACGGGCTGCGCGTCACGATAGCGACGGTGATGCTGTCGATTTCTGTCATGATAACGATTATCATGTTTACCCCAATGATTTTCCCGACCCCGGTCGTATCTCTCGGCACCTCCGGCGAGGAGTGTCGTCGAGGAGAGGCCACCGATTGCCAAGGCAAGCGCGATAAGCGTCCAGAACGGGCGGCCGTTTGCACGAAAGAGTGTCATTCGAGGGGTTGAGGATGGCAGAGTGCATGGGGAATGAGTGGTCATGAACCTTGCCTCTGCTCTGGATGGTGACTGACTTTCGTGTGCTTGCCATGGCGGAACAGGATATCCGCTGCATTTTTCTGTTTTTCCGTCATGGTGTCATAGAGGTCTGAAAAAACGGGGATCATTTTCTGCACGCCGTCCAGATGGGCTTGGGCAATCTCCTCGTAGGATTTCAGATCGTCGATGGCACTCATTTTCTTGGCATGATCCACCCTTTTCTGCGTCAGGGTATCCATGACCTGGGCATTGTCTCGCAGAACCTGAGCGACCTTGGCCCACCCCTCTTCTTGCGTCGGTACCAGATTGAGCTTGGCATGCATCTTCTTGATGCGCTGTTCGGCGTGAACCCGGTGGTCAACCTTGTCATCATTCTTGTCGGTTTTATCGCCGGCGAGAAGCGTCCATGGGGCGAAAGCCAGCGCGGTGAAGACAATCCACGTCGCAAACAGACGCATACTGGCACCAGCGAACGGATGACTGCCTGGTTTCATGTTGGTTCTCCCAATGTGGTTTAAGGTTTTTTGCACGATGCACATTTCCCGATTCATGTCTGGATCATTGTTTCGGCCAGCGAGACATTTGTCCAGCGACCTGAAATGATCGATAATAAAAGCAGATTCAATACCACCTTCAGAAAACCCCTTGCCTTGGCCAGTCTGAATTCAAGCCTCAAGAACCAGCATGACCGGAGGCGGGATCCATTGTTCGTGTCGATTGACAAAAGGGAAGGGGTTGTTTGTTGCCATCTGCACCGATGTGCACAAAGGTGACACAGGTGGAGAAGATCTCCTGGGCAGGATTCTGCCGGGTCAGTGCATTATATACCGTTGCCACATAATTGACCGATGTGGTGCCGATACGGGTACGATGCACATCAAAGCGTAGAATGTCTCCCATATTCACCCGCTCATTGAATTTCAGGCGATCCATGGCCACGGTGACAAATTCGCAGGCCGGATAATCCATTCGTGCTGCGATATAGGCCGCTTCGTCAACCCATTTCAACAGTTGGCCACCGAACAAGTAACCAAAGGGGTTCAAATTTTCCGGCATCACCAATTTGTAGGTTTCCATCGCAAGGATCTCTTGACCGTCTGGGAAAGGAGGATGCCTCGGCATATGCCTTTGGAACGGCATTTCAACAGCCAGAACCACATTGAAAGTGGGCCTGAATACCGGACTCACAATCAAAGTGCCGATTTTGTCGCCCGCCATACATCTCCTGTTGAGGAGATTTTTCAACACCCAATCGGATTTCGGCTCAATGTTGGGCTGCCAAAGCATCGGTTGTGTCATGATGGTCAAACGAGGACATGCCCGAAGTCTCCAGCAGTTCCCGCGCACGGGCGATATCCTGCGCGCCGCCATGCACGACGAGCATGAATTTGTCGGCCTTCAACGCGGTTTCGTAGCGCAGCACCGAGTCTTTGGGAATCCCCAACGAAAACATCGCACCGACAAAGGCACTCACGCCACCAACCAATGCAGCACCCTCCAGACCGCCAAAGAGGGTGGCCGCAATCGGGCCAAGAATGATCAAATGGCCCAGCACCGGGATGGATAACATCGCAGAACCGAACAGGATCCCCATCAATCCGCCCCACAATGCGCCAAACTTGCCGAAGACCATCGCGCGATCACCGGCGTTCAGGAAACCAACCACATGTTCCTCCAATTGGTATTCCCGACCGATGATCGAGATCTTCTTCATGTCGAATCCGGCGCGTTGCAACGCCTTCACGGCGGTTTCGGCCTGGTTGTGTTCGTCATAGATGGCAACAGCGAATTTGGGTGTGGGCATATTCATGATGTGATCCTTGGTTGGGTTGACATCCAGTAACATTGCTGGAGAGGATAACGGAACCCAATGAGGAAATAATATCGAGTGATTACTCGACAAGGCGAGGTTTTTTTCAGGTTTTGCACGATCTCTATCACACACGCCAAAGACAATTCTTGGACCGTGTGATACCAAATTGCAATCGAACAGGGAACAAGGCGACACGCACGGCCACAACTGGCTGTTATCGTCATTCAAAAAGAGATCCGCTATCCCCGCCAACCGCTCCAGGGCCTCCCCAGTGCCGGTACAGATCGGCTCTCCCCGACGATTGCCGCTGGTCATGACCAGAAAACGCAACGAGGGGGGTGATCTCCGGGCAACGGATCAAACAACAACCATTGCAAAGGGGTCGCGGGGATGTACACACGGTCGGATGGAGACACCGTTGGGTGCTACACCCGTACCTGACACTGCTTGACACCACCACCCAGATCTTTCATCCAGAGCAAAACCTTCTTGTTTCTCTCGCACCATTTGCGCACATCCGCCTCGAAAGTGTCGCAATCCGCCGTCACATCAATCACATCCCCCGGCTTCATTTTGCTGATCATGATGGTCATTTTCAACTGTGGTTGCGGGCACTTCAGCCCTTTGGCATCCAGCGTGGTCATCGCCATGACGGGTTCTCCCATGTGTATTATTGAGTAAAATCAAGCGGCTGAAGACAACCGCGACCTTGGACCTTGATCATCCGGGGGCTTCGCCCCCCGACCCCCACCAGGGGCCTTGCCCCTGGACCCCACCAGGGGGACAATCCCCCTGGACCCCTAACAGGTTAAAATGACTAAAAAAAGATGGTGAGGGCTGGCCGAAACGATGATCAAGCACTCAATCGCAACGGTCCAAGCAATCGGACGGCCTCGACGGCCTCCGTCAAAACCCGTACAAATTTATCCCCCTGGCCCGCCGAAACATAATCCATTTGACAACGAACCGCCTCGATACCAAACGGTTGCAACAGGCGCAACAGGAGTCGATGCCGTTTGGCCGCATGATAATTCCCCTCCTTGTAATGACAATCCCCCGGATGACAGGCCAGAATGACCACCCCGTCCGCCCCCTGCCGATAGGCCTCCAGGACAAACTGGGGATCAATCCGACCACTGCACATCACCTTGATGGTGCGCACACCGGGCGGACAGGTCAGTTGGGCCACACCCGCCTTGTCCGCCCCGGCATAGGAACACCAGTTGCACAGGAACACCAGAATCCTGGGTTCAAACTCGACGGTCAACGGTTGACTCGTCATGCCAATACCCCCGCAATCTCGGCGAAAATCGCCTCGTTGGTAAAATGGTTGCCCTTGATGACCCCCGCCGGACAGGCCGCCACACAGGTGCCGCACCCCGCACAGAGCAGGGCATTGATGCGCACCTTTTTGCCCGCCTCATCCCGATGGATGGCCTTGTACGGGCAAACCGCCAGACAGACCAGACACCCCCCACACCGCGCATCATCCACCTCGGCCGTGACCGGCTCAATCTCCATCTGGCGACCCATCACCAGATCCGAAAGGATATATCCCGCCACCGCCACCCCCTGGCTCATGGCCTTTTGCAAGTCCATGGGCGACTGGCAAGTACCGGCGATATACATCCCCTTGACCGCACTGCGTACCGCCGCCAACCGGTTGTGCTGCTCGGCAAAAAAGCCCAACCGATCCCGATCCATGGACAACAGAGTCGCCAGAGAGGCCGCATCCTCGGACGGCACCAGGGCCGGACACAAAACCACCAGATCGGCCACCACCTCTCCCGCCACCCCACAGACATCCGTGTAACCCACCGCATACCCCTGCGCCAGAGGGTCCACCCGTATCGCCTCAATGGTGGGATAGCGAATAAAATGGCTGAGCGGATCATCCTGAATCTTTTGGTACAGCGCGAAACCATCCTTGCCCGGCATCACCAGTTCCCTGTACAAATGATAAACCACGGCGTCCGGCATTTTTTTGCGGATCAAATGATTGAACTTGAAGGCGTTTTGACAACAAACCTCCGAACAATAGCCGCAATGTGCCGCATCCAGACTGCCCACGCAATGGATGATGGCCACCGCAGCGGGCGGCGTACCCTGTCGAAGGGTGACCACCTCGCCCCCCGTGGGACCGTTCTGTGCCAGGAGGCGTTCAAATTCGTAACTGGAATAGACATCCGACCCCGCTCCCCGACCCAGGGCGGGAAGGAGGGAACCGTCGTACAACCGGGAACCAATGGCCACCAGAATGGCACCCACCTCTTTTTCAATCCGCTCCTCCTCGGCCCCGAACAGAATGGCCCCCTCCACCGGACAGGCCTCCTGGCACTGTTGGCAGGCCGCCCCCTCGCCCTCCCCCTGGAAGCGGAGGCAGATCTCCCCGTCGAGGAGAGGAAAATTGGGCAGGGCACCGGCAAAGGGAAAATAGATGGCCTTGCGGTCATCCAGGTGGGCGTTGAAACCGTTTTTGGCCGTCACGGGACAGGGGGGAATGCACTCTCCGCACCCGATACAGGTCGTCTCATCCACCCGACGGGGGGTGCGGCGGATGGTGACCAAAAAATGGCCGAAAAAACCGGCAACATCCGTCACCTCGGCGAGGGTCAGACAGTCGATCCGGCCGGCATGATCCCCGTGCAATACCTCATCCAGAATCGGTTCCAGCAGGCAGGGACCGCACTCCAGGCGCGGAAAGACCTCTTCATAGCGCACCGCCATCCCGCCGATGACCGGACTCTTTTCCACCAGCGTCACGGTACGCCCGACCTGGGCCAGACTCAAGGCCGCCTGGAGACCCGCCGGACCGGCCCCGATCACCAGCACATCCGGGCACATTTCCAACATGGCCTTGTGCAACGGTTCATGCTGGTTGACCCGTTTGACCGCTCCCCGAATGTGGACAGTCGCCTTGGCCACGGCCGGCCCGGCCTCCGCCGTCACCCAGGCCACATGCTCCCGGATATTGGCCATTTGCAGGAGATAGGGGTTGATCGCGGTCTGGGCCAGGACCGCACGAAAGGTGTTTTCATGGTCCCGTGGGGAACAGGCGGCCACCACGACCCGTTCGGGAGACCTCTCCTTGAGATCCTGCTCCAGGGCCGCCTTGCCCTCCTCAGAGCAGAGGAATTCCATGGTTTGGACATAGGCCACCTCTTCCATCTGCCCGATGGCCCGTTCCACCGCTGCGAACTCCACCTTCTCCGTGATCACGCCACCACAGGTGCAAAAATAGACCCCGGTTCCTTTCATGATCTCTGTTCTCCCCGCAGATAGGCAACCACCTCTTGAACCACCTGGGGTATGGCGGCCTCCACCTGTGGAGAAAGCCGTTCACCGAAGGTGTCCACCTCCCCCACCTCCACCCCCCAGATCCGAATGACCGAGGGCAACACCAGGCCAATGGCTCGCCCCAACGCCATGGCCACCGGCAGGGAGGTGTCATGGGAGGACCAGGTGAAGCGACTGCCGGGCATCTCCTCCCAATCCCGCGCCACAACGGTGCCCGGTGGCCACTGCCCGGTGATGCAGGCATCGACAATCACCGCCCGCTCATAACCAACCAACCGCTCCATGAGCCGCAACCCCCCCAACGCCCCCTCCGCAAAGAGAAGACCACGAACCGCAGGCATCGCCTGTTCCACGGCCTGCACAATCCGAATCCCCACACCATCATCGCTCAACAGCGGATTGCCCAGTCCAATCACAATGGTCGCCACCCCCCGATCAACCATCCCGCCGCAGGCTCTCCCGCACCGTGCCATCGGGATCCCGAATGGTGACGATCATCGGCATGTGACCGGGCATCGAGTGGGTGGCACAGGAAAAACAGGGATCATACAGTCGGAAGGCCATCTCGATCTGATTCAAAATCCCCTGACCGACCTGACCCTTGTGGATCAACCGTTCCGCCGCCCGTCGGGTGGAGAGGGAGATCGGGCCGTAATTGTTGGTCGTCCCGACAATCAGGTTGACCCGCGTCAACACCCCCTGGGCATCGGTCTCATAATGGTGGGTCAAGGTGCCCCGTGGGGCCTCCACGGAACCGATACCCACCCCGACAATATTCTCCGTGCGGACCACCGCCCGGACATGCGGCGAGGTGATCTCCGGGTCCGTCGCCAATTCCAACATCCGCTCGGCGGCATACAGGAGTTCGATCAGGCGTGCCCAGTGGGTCGCCAAACGGTGATGAATCGGCTGATACCGCCCATCCCCCACCGGTTGACAGCCAAAGGTGGCAAACAGACGGTCAAAATGGACCTGGGCCTCCGGGGTGGAGAGGCCGTTGGAGACGTTCAACCGGGAGAGGGGGGTGGCGGTGTACAGACCACTCTCAGGACCATCGATAAACCCCTTCCAACCAATCTGCTTCAGATAGGGAAATTTGAGATAGCTCCAGGGTTCCACATGTTCCGCCAGATGGTCCGCATACCGACTCGGCGGATAGTTCAGCAACGGCTGGCCATCCGGGGCGACCACCCGAATGGTTCCATCATAAAAATTGAGCTGCCCGTTGGGGTCCACCGTGCCCATATAATAGGTGCGATGAAAAAAGATGTCCGAGGTGACCAGATCCATATAAGCGGAATTTTTCAGGACCACGTCATCAAAGATTTGCAGACTGAACTGGGCAAAGGCGATATTCTGGCGCGCAACCGCCTCGATCTCCCGCCGTTCCTCTGCGGAAATGGCCTTGCTCCAGCCGCCGGGGAGACCGGCGGCTGGATGGATCCCCCGTCCGCCCAGCATCTGGATGACGTGATGGTTTCTGGCCCGACAGGCGATCACCTGTTGGCCAATATCCAGCCCCACCTTGCGGATCACCCCCAGAATATTGCGCTCTTCGGGTGGAGCCTCCGGTCCTACGATAAACTCCGGGCCTCCCAGGGCATAAAAATGGGTGGTATGATCGGTGACATAAAAGGCCATGTACAGGAGTTCACGAATCTTTTTGGCGGCGGGCGGCGGATCGACGGCAAACAGGGCATCCAGAGCCTTGACCGAAGCCATGTGGTGGGCCTCCGGGCAGACCCCGCAAATGCGGTTGGTGATGACCGGCATCTCCTCGGCCCGACGGCCCACGCAAAACCGCTCAAAGCCCCGCAATTCGGGAACCTGAAAATATGCATTGGCCACCTCGCCCTCGTCATTCAAGAAAATGTCGATCCGGGCATGTCCCTCCAGACGGGTGACGGGATTGATGGTAATCTGTCTCATCCGTTTGCCCTCCGGCCACCCAGAATGGAGTCGGCCAGGCTGTATTGATAAAAAGTCCCGGCCAGATCGGGAATGGCGTCGAGCAGGACATCCACCCGTTGGGCAATCTGCGCCTCGGACAACCCCTGGGTCTCGCCAATATCCAGCATGGAACCCAGGGCACTGACCATTTTTGCCCCCTGATCCAGCACCCCTTCCGGCGTTCCATAACAGCCGGTACAGGGCATATTCACCTGGGGACACAAACCGCCGCAACCGTCCCGCGTGGCCATTCCCATGCAGACCAACCCCTGCTCCAGCAAACAATTTTCCGTATCGGGAACCACCTCGTAATTCCGGTACAGTCGCGGAATCTTTTTGTCTTTCTTGATGCGGGCACACTCGTCGCAGACGCTGGAACGCCCGCCACCCAGCACACTGCCCACAGGAGGCAATGGCCGTCCCTGGATGAGATGATCCACCACATTCCAGATTTGATGCGGCTCCGGCGGACAGCCCGGAATCAAATAATCCACCGGAACCACCTGATTCAACGTCATCACCCGATTGAAAAAGAGCGGCAAGGTAAGCGTCCCTTCCGGGCAGGGGGTGGTCGTCTGCGGGAGGATGCCCAGAGGATTGTCCACGGTGAGGCTGTCCCGGTAAATGGCTTGAAAATGGTCATCACGGGTGGAAAAATTGCTCAAGGCCGGGATGCAGCCCGCCTTGGCACAGGAACCGAAGGCAATCAGACACCGGGATTTGCGCCGCAACAGATGGGCCATCTCACGGTTTTCGCTGGAACGAATCGCCCCATTGAACAGGGTGAGGGCAATACTCCCATCGGCCATCGCCTCCACATCCTGGTATTTGGTGTCCAACAGGCAGGGACAAAAGACAAAATCAAAGGCGGCTGCGACATCCAAAATCCGCTCGTGCAGATTGACCAACGCAATCTCACATCCCCCACAGCCAGAGGCCCAATACATGGCCAGTTTCGGTTTTTCCATCCCCTCCACTCCCTGCTTGAACGAAAAAATCGGCCTTGATCATCCTTTCGGCCACCAGGGGCACTGCCCGGACCCCTTTTTACGCACCCTTGATCGTGAAGGCACCCACCTCCTGCGTCAACTCCTGGGCCAACGCCACCAGATCCTGACCGGTCTGACTGATCTCCCCGGCCAGGGCGGCATTCTGGAAGGTAATCTTGTCCATATCCAGAATGGCCTGCGCCACCTGGCTGATCCCAACCGCCTGCTGCGCAGAGGCGTCCTTGATGTTTTCCATCATGCCGGAAAATTGGGTCGCCGAGGCCAGGGACTCCTCCAGATTGGCCGCAACCAGATCATTCAGACAGTGCAAACCCTCTTCCATGCCCGCCCGGCTTTCATCCAGTTTTTGCGCAATCTCCCGCTCCATGCCATCCATGGCCTGATCAAACGCCTTGATCCGCTTGGAACCGGCCTGGACCTGTTCCAGGGTTTTCTCAATCAATTTGCCAATCTCCTCGGAGGCCTTGGTGGAACGGGAGGCCAGCTTGCGAATCTCGGTGGCAACCACCGCAAAACCGCGCCCGTGTTCCCCGGCCCGTGCCGCCTCCACCGAGGCATTCAGGGCCAACAGACTGGTCTGAAAGGCCAGATCGTTGATCACACCCGTAATGCCCGACACATTGACTGAGCTTTCATTGATATTGGCGATCAGGCCGACCATTTCGCGACTGGAGGCACGCAATTGACTGGAAAAATGGCGATTGGCATCGAGAATGTTGGACAGCCACTCCTGATTGGCAATATGGGTCTCCGACAGGACGATACGCAGGGTGTTTCCCCCCTCCTCCGTGGCCACCTGGGCCTCACTGCTGGCCTGAAACGCCTGATGGGCACTCTTCGCATTATGTTCCACCGTGGCCGTTATCTCCTCCACCGCCGCCGAGACCTCGGCCAACGCCGCTGCCTGGCGGTCGGTCCGTTGGGCCAGATCCGTGCTGCCAGCCGCCAGCCTCTGCGCGGCCACCGAGCTGTTTTTGGCATCCTCCCGAATTTCTGCCACAATCCGGGTCAAACTCCTGGCCACTTCGTGGGTGGCCTCGACAATCTGGCAGAGTTCATTCCTGGCCCCAGGATGAACCTGATCGGAAAACCGCAAATCGCCACGGGCCAGGGTCTCCAGGGACTCCTTCGCCTTCCGGCTGTAGCGGCCAAACAGGCGATCCAGGAAAATGGTCCCCAAAACCATCGTGACAATGACCGTGAGTGCCCCGATCAGCAGGATGCGTTGAACCAAATGAATCTCCCGGTCCAACTGGTCAACAACGGCAACCGCCCCCTGTCCACCCGCCAACAGACCATCGCCTCTCAGGGCCAGCGTCAGATCCTGCCCCGTCATGGTGGCCCAATAACCGAAGGCGATGAGAGCCAGAAAAATGACCATCGAGAGACCGGCCGAGGCCCGTATCCAGAAACCGATCGTAAACCTGGAAAAAAATGGTTCCATAGATCCCCCGTGTTCGCGCATCATGGCCCACACAAAAATTCCAACCCGGTCAACCGAAAACGCCCCCGCACCATGGCATTGGCCGACAACAGTTCCAGCGACTTGCCCGACTGGTCCGCCATTCGCCTGGCCGAAACAAAGACCTGCAACGCTGCCGTGTCCAGATCCACCACCTCGGCCAGATCGACCCGCACCGGCCCAGACGCCTCCCCCACCCCGGTGATATGGTCCCGCAGGAGAGAGGCCAGGCGATCGATGTTGTTCAGATCCAACACCCCGGAGAGCAACAACCTCCCCTCTTCCACCCGCCCGTTCATGGCGCGTGACCCCCATCCACCAGGGCCAACAACCGTCCCGGAATCTCCGTCACCGGTAACACCTGATCCACACCACCCGCCTTGATGGCCATCTTCGGCATTCCGAAGACGATACAACTGGCCTCATCCTGAGCCACGGTACGGGCACCGGCCCGCTTCATGGCCAACAACCCCTCGGCCCCATCGGCCCCCATCCCGGTCAGAATGACCCCAATCCCCTGCCGGCCCACCTGGGTCGCCATCGAGTGAAACAGGACATCCACCGATGGCCGCACCCGATGGACCATGGGACCATCCTGCATCTGCACCACGTGATGATCCCCCTCCCGCACGACAACCATATGCCGACCACCGGGGGCCACCAGCACGGTGCCCGCCTGCACCCGATCCCCCCCTTCCGCCTCCTTGACCCGCATCCGGCAGACACGATCCAGACGCTGGGCAAACGGAGCGGTAAACTGCGCCAGCATGTGCTGCACCACCAGAATGGCGGGGCTGTTTTCCGGAAGAGGGATCAGCACCTCCTGCAAGGCATCGGTCCCCCCCGTGGAGGCCCCAATGGCAATGATCACCTCATCGACCCCCCGCCCGGCGGCCACCACTGGCCGGTTCAGCAGGGGAACCACCGCTTTCGGACCCTCCAAAAACCGGTGCGCGGCATTCTTGATCCGGGCATGGCCCGCCGCCTTGACCCGATCAATAATCTGCTCGGACATGCCATCCAGCTTTTCCCGCACATCCAGGGTCGGCTTGGCAATCACATCCACCGCACCCAGGGCCAGGGCACGAAAGGTCTGCTCGGTATCCTGGCCCGTGAGGGTACTGACCATCACCACCGGCATGGGATTCGATTTCATCAGCCGTTCCAGAAAATCCAGGCCATCCATCCCCGGCATGACAATATCCAGCGTCAGCACATCCGGTTTCAACTCCTTGATCCGTTGCATGGCCGACCAGGCATCGGTGGCGGTGCCCACCACCTCCAGGGTCTCATCTTCGCTCAGTATCTCCTTGAGAACCTTGCGCACCAATGCCGAATCATCGACAATCAATACCTTTATCTTGCTCATACACCCATCTTTTGAAAAACATTCAGTTTACGTTTTTGCAAAGAGGGAATCCCGGCCACAATTTCCGAGTGCCCCAAGAACAAAAAACCGCCATTCGGCTGCAAATAGTCTGCAAACCGCTCCAGTAGCCGATCCCGAACCGTTGCATCAAAATAGATGATCACGTTGCGGCAAAAAATAATTTCAAACATCGTATTGATGGGATAACGCGGTTCCATAAAATTGATCTGCCGAAAATCGATCCGCTCCCGCAGCAGGGGTTTGACCTGAAAGGCCAGTTGATCCCCATCCTGCACCGCCTGGAAATATTTGTTCCGCAGGTCGGGTGCCACATCGGCCACCTCGGCCGCCGAATAGAGGCCATTGACCGCCTTCTGCAAGGCCTTTTGACAGATATCCGAGGCCAGGATGCGCACATCCCATCCCGTACCCAAGGTCTCCAATAAAATCATGGCCAGGGTATACGGCTCCTCGCCGCTGGAACAGCCCGCGCTCCAGACCCGAATCTTTTTCTCGGCACCCGACCGTGCCCGTTGCTGGATTTCCGGCAATATCCACTGCCTGAGATAATACAGTTGTACATTTTCCCGAAAAAATTTGGTATGTTGCGTGGTGATTTCGTCGATCAACTCCTGCAAATCGGCCTCCCGACCGGGCTGAGTCACCCGATCACACCAGGCCCGCAGATCACTCCCTGCCGTCAGCTTCAACCGCTTTCGGATGCGCATGAAGATCAAATCCTTCTTCCTCGCCTCCAGATGCAACCCACACCGCCCCAGCACCACCTGTTGCAGGCGGTGAAAATCGGTGTCGCTGATTGCCATCGATTCACACGTTGTCATGATGCCCCTGTTCACTCAAAATCCGGTTTTTTCTCTCGCTGTCTCTCCCATCATCCAGATCGCCAAACGCTGCCGTATCCGATCCAAACGATCACTGCCAATCGCACCCATGCTACCCACAAACAGACCGTCATCCAGCACCGCCAACCGGGAAAGCCGCACGACACTGGAGACCTTCAGACCCGTGCCAGAAAAATCGCGATCATCTGAAAAAATAATTTCATCCAAATCGGCCTCTGCTTGCCAAACCTGAGAAGAAACCATACATACCAACCAGTCGTTGTAACGGACAGATGCCCGACGCAGCAAAAGGACGGGTCGCAGCTTGGCCATGGAAAAATCCGTATTTGGAAAAGAGGTCAGAACAACCTGTCCCTCGTGTATCATTGCCATCGTTCCCGCAGATCTTCCAGACCATAAACCACTGGATCGTCTTCCATGCCTCGCAAGGCCTGCGTCATGGATAGAACAGAAAAATCGGCATCATTCCAGTCCGCATGACGGGATGACGGACAGGCACGATCATTTCCCCAACGGACGGCCAGAAACGCCACGAAGTCAAAAACCTCGGATTGTTTTTCCCTGGGCAGGGTTTCCAATTTTTTAATCAACTCGGTATAGATCACCACGCAACTCCCTGATACCATCACCAGCAAAATCGATCCCATCCAACATCACACGCCCTCACTCAAAATCCGGTTTTTTCTCCTGCCAGGAGGCCACCACATCGGTGTGCGGCTCCCTCTGCTCCGATGGTGCACCCTCCTCCTGGCCAGCGACCAGGGGGACAGAATCGACCTTCTCCGCATCCCCCAGACGGAAATGGTGGACATCCGCCAGCAAGGACTGTGCCTGCTCCACCAGGGTCTGACTGGTGACGGCGGCATCATCGGCCAGTGAGGCATTCTGATGGGTAATCTGCTCTATTTCCGTCACGGCAATATTGACCTGCCGAATCCCCTCGGCCTGTTCCGTGGAGGCGGCACTGATATTTTCCACCATGTCAGCCACTTTGGTGACCGACTCCGTAATCCGGGCCAGATTGAGGGTGACATGTTCCCCCAAACCACTCAAACTGCGGCCCAATTCCTCTTCCATGTTGCTCAATTTGGCGGCAATCTCCTGTTGCAAGTCGGCCAACAACCGGTTGGCCTGGTCCGCCGTCTCCGCACCGGCCACAATCTGCCCGATATTGCTCTGAATCAGGGCACCAATCTCCTTGGCCGCCTTGGCAGAACGGGAGGCCAGCTTGCGCACCTCCATGGCCACCACCGCAAAACCGCGACCATGCTCCCCGGCCCGTGCCGCCTCGATGGCCGCATTGATCGCCAACAGGTTGGTCTGAAAGGCCAGATCATTGATGACCGAGGTAATCCCGGAAATTTTCTTGGAGCTGGCCGAAATCCCGTACATCACACTCACCGTATCCCCGGAGGTATTCTGCACCTGTTCAAAAAAGCGTTGGTTGGCCTGTTGGATCTGGGCCACAATCTCCTGATTGCTCCCCTTGGCCTGCAAGACTGTCTCCTGCAACTCCCGGTCCGCCGAGTCTGCAATCGCCTTGGCCTCCTTGCTGATCACATAGGCCTGATTGGCATTGTCGGCATTCTGCTGCACGGTGGCCGTCAACTCCTCCACCGCCGCCGAGGTCTCTTCCAGGGCAGAAGACTGCTTTTCGGTGCGGGCCGCCAACTCCTGGTTGCCGTCCGAAAAGGTTTGCGATGCGGTGACCACATGTTCCACCTGACAGCGAATGTCGCCAATGATCGCCTTTATATTGCGCAACGCCGCGTCATACCCACGGGCCATCGCCCCCAATTCATCCGGCAACGCCAGATCCTCGGCGGTCATCTGGGCGGTCAAATCATTCTCCCCCAACCGTTGCACCCCCGTGGAAATGCGCAGAATGGGACGAATGATGGTGCCGGACAACACCCGGATCAAGAGATAGCTGGCGAGCAGAGAAACCATGGAAACCATCAAAATCGCCCACAAAATATGCTGGACCTCCTTCTGAACCGCCGCCTTTTTTTGCGCCTTCACCGCCTCAATGTCGTGCAAAAAGACCGCCGAACCCACCACCCAGTTCCACTCCGTGAACCCTTGAATATAGGCCAGTCGCGGCTCCTGTTTGACCACACCCACCTGCACCAGTCGAGGCCAATCAAACTGCAAAAATCCAGACTCCTCCTCCTGGACGATCCGGTTCATCCGCACAAACAGGGGAACCTTTTTGCCATTCTCCTCGACCGTCGCCACCATCGCCTGCTGCTCCCCGAAGGGATAGTGAAAATCGGTCAGATCCTGCCCTTGCAACTCCGGCATGGTGGAATCCATCACCAGTTTGGGCTTGTCCGGTGTCTCTGGGTCCAGGGTGTGGATCCAAAAATAGTCCCCATTCTCCAAACCAAAGCGCAATTCAGAGATCATGCGTATCCGACGCCCTTTGACCTCCTCTTCCAGACTGCTCAGATAGGCCCCCGTACCCAGCACCCAACCCCACGGCTTGAACAGGCGCACATAGCTCAATTTGGGTTGATACTGGCTCAACCCGGAGGCCGTGGGCTTCGGCCAGTCATACCCCACAAACCCCTCCCCTTTTTCCTGAACAATCCGGTTCATCTGTTGAAACATGGGGGTGGCCACATCAATACCGGTGGCATAGATGACGCCGCCTTTGTCCGGTCCATCCTGATAGGTCAAATAGGCGATATCCGTCCCGTTCAACGCCGGAACCGTCGGGTGCAGGATCATCCGGGGCTTGCTCCACTGCTCCGGGAAGGAGTGAATCCAGATATAACCACTCTGATCGGTGCCATACCGCAAGCCTTGCACAAACCGTTTGACCTCCTCCTGGGCGGCACGCATGGCCTCGCCGGGATTTTTTGCCTGGAGGGCCTGATGATATCGCTCTTCCATGTAGGCGTACACAACCCCCAGAGAACTCGTCAACTGCCCTTCCACCCGTTGCCGCAACCGTTCCCGGTCATTGGCATCGGCGGCGGATTGTTTCAGAACGGAGGTGATGATGCCCACCATATCCTTGAGGGATTGCTTGCGGCTCTGCAGTGCCTCTTCGGCATAGCGGGCGACCTCCTTTTCTCCCTCGGTCATCACGCGCCAAGCCGAAAACCCGCCCTGAAGAATCACCGTGAGCAGGACTGTCGCCACCCCCAACACCATAATTTTGTCTTTGATCGTCATTTTCATTGGATCAATCCACCCCTCCTGATGCGGGTGCAGCCAGATCGCCGGTTGTTTTGGCCAGCATCCCCTGTTTTTTCATCTCTTCCACCGAAAGAATCTTGTCCAGATTGAGCAATATGATCAACTCATTGCGCATCTCCCCCATCCCCTGGATAAATTCGGTATCCACATGATTGAACAGATCGGGGGGTGGAGAGAGCCGATCCTTGGGAAAAAAGAGGACATCCGCCACCGAATCGGCAATGAGGCCGACCAGCTTGGTATCCACATAGGCAATCAGGATGATCGCCGTTTCGGAGTGGCCATAATCACCCGGTGTCATGCCAAACCGTCGGCGCAGATCCAGTACCGGCAGAATGGTCCCCCGCAAATTGGTCACCCCCCGAATAAAATCCGGCATATTGGGGACGGGAGTTGGTTCACTGTAGCGAATAATCTCCTGCACCTGCAACACATCCATCCCGAATTTTTCCCCGCCCAGACGGAAAGTCACCACCTGGATGCAATCCTTGACATTTTCCAGAAGCAGTTCGGTCTCTTCGTCCTCATCCAAATCGTCCAGGTCGGTGCGGTGCAAATCGGCAAGTCGCTCCATGGCTGTTTGTCCCTCTCAATTGGTTGCCTGCCGGGTCAAGCCGTAAATGTCGAGCACCAGCGAGACCCGACCATTGCCCAGAATGGTCGCCCCGGCGATCCCTTCCACCAGCATCAAATTCTGCTCCAGATTCTTGATCACCACCTGATACTGGTCCACAATTTCGTCCACCAGCAGACAGCTTCGGTGCCCCCCCTCCTCCACCAGGATCAGCAAACCTTGTCTGGGATCGGTAATCGCCTGCTCAATGTTGAAGAGTTGATGCAGGCGCAGCAGCGGCAGATATTGATTGCGAACCTTGACCAGTTCCCCCCTCTGTTTCAAGGTCTCAAACTGACAGAAACGGGGCTGCAGGGTCTCCACAATGGAGAGCAGAGGCACCACAAAAACGCGCCCCCCGACCTTGACCAGCAACCCCTCAATGATGGCCAGGGTCAAGGGCAAGGCGATGCGAAACAGCGTCCCTTTGCCCGGCGTGCTTTCGATATGGATCGAACCACGCAAGGACTCGATCTCCTTGCGCACCACATCCATCCCCACACCACGACCGGAGATTTCCGTCACCTCCCTGGCGGTGGAAAAACCGGAATGAAACAAAAACTGCAAAATCTCCGCCTTGCTGGGCCGATCCTCTTCGGAGAGCAACCCCCGCTCCCGGGCAATGGCCAGCACCCGGTCATAATCCACCCCGGCCCCATCATCCGTCAGTTCAATGAGGATGGAATTTTTGCGATTGGCCACTTGCAAAAAGAGCTTACCTTCCGGATCTTTGCCCTGTTGCTGCCGCACTTCCGGCCTTTCAATCCCATGGTCCATCGCATTGCGGATCAGGTGGGTCAGGGGACCATTCAACTTCTCGACAATGGTTTTGTCAACCTCCGTCTCCTCGCCGGCAATATGCAGCTGCAACCGTTTGCCGCTGGACTCGCAAAAATCACGCACCAGACGCTTGAGGGGAAACAGAATACTGCCGACCGGCACCATGCGCACCTTCATCGCCTGAACATGCAGCTCCTGCACAACGCGATCATGGTCATCCACAATTTGCCCCAGATTTTCCCCCAGCCCCAGACGTCCCCCCGCCTCTTCATCCTGGAGGGCGAGGGTCTCATAACTTTGGCGCAGGCGGGTATGGACCAGGATGATCTCACCGATCAGGTTGATCAGGGCGTCCAGTTTTTGAATATTGACCCGCAAGGAGATCTCCACCGGTTTTTTGACCGCCGCCTCGGCGGACCGCCCCACCGGGTGTGGCCGATCGCCGGTCGCCGCCGGGGATGGTGGCGGCGTCACAACGGGGGGTGGCGGTGACGGCGCGGCCTGGATGCGTGGATCGGCCCCCTCCGGCACCCCGGCCTCCATCCCCTCCGGTTGACCAATCCAGACCTTGCTCGACGAATCGGTGACGTGGGAATCAATGGCCAACTGATTGAGGATCTCCTTCGGCCCCCCATCGATCAATTCGATACGGACATCATGACCATCCAGAAAAAACATCAAGATGGTCTGCACCTTTTTCTGGGAGGCCGTCGTCTTGAGCAGCAGGGTCCACCACAGGTACAACTGACGGGGATCGTCCAGTTGATCCAGGGGAGGCACCGCATGGGGATGGGGAAAGACGAGCAGGGTGCCCAGTGCCTCCAGATCCTTGAGCAACACCAACGGGTCGGATTGTGTGGCCAGAAGGTCGGCATTAAAACGCAGCCGCACAAAAAAGGTGCTCACCGGTGCCGACCGAGGGGGTGGGGCCGCAGAGAGTGGTTGGGCAACCGGCCTGGCCGCAGGCGGGGCCACCCCCCCCTGATCAGCCAGTCGGGCAAACTGTTCCAGGCTGTTTTGAACCTGCGCGGCCTCCACGGCACCCCGACCGCAGGCCTCGTTCAGGAAAGATTTCAGGCAATCCAGGGCACCCAACAGGGCCGAAATCAAGGCGGGAGAGACGGCCAGTTTCCCGGAACGGGCACCATCCAGCAGATTTTCCGCCTTGTGGGTGTAATGGGAGAGATCGGAAAAACCGGACAAACCGGCCCCCCCTTTCAGCGTATGAAAAGAGCGAAACAGGGCATGAACCCGATCGGCATCGTTCGGGTCGCTCTCCAGGGAGAGCATATCCTCTTCCATCTGTTGCAGTATCTCCTCCATTTCCTGGAGAAAAAGCTGCTGCACCTCGCCCACGTTGATGGTCGACATGATTATTTGTGATCCATGGCAAAGACACCAGTCCAGTCGTCATCCGGCGGCTGTTTTTGAAACAGGGCACAACGGTCGAGATAAATCCGAGTCGCCCGGTCATCGGCCTCCAGGGTCAGGCACTGTTGGAAAGCGGTGATGCCCTTCTCCCATTCACGGGAGCGGTAGAGTGCCAGCCCCTTCTTGAAACGATCCGCCACCTGTTTTTTGCGTTTCTGATGCGGTTCAGATCCGTTTTCGAAAATCTCATACACCCCGACCGCCTGCCCGCGCCCCTTGACCGCCACCAGGTCCAACTCCCGCAGGGCAAACTCTTTCTGATCCAGAAACCGGACCACGTCCTCGGAGACAATGATCGGACACCCATAAAATTTGGTCAGCCCCTCCAGACGGGAGGCCAGATTGACCGCATCCCCGATGACCGTGGAGTCCATACGGTTGTCATTGCCCAAGGTGCCCAGCATGACCGAACCGATATGAATCCCAATGCCGGTCCCGATACCCGGCAACCCCTGTGCCGCCCGCTCGACATTGAGTACACCCAACTCCCTTTGCATCCCGATCGCCGCCCGCACCGCCCCCTGGGCCTGGGTCCGAAAATGGCCGTCAAACAGGGCCATGACGGCATCCCCAATAAATTTATCAATGAAACCGTTGTTTTGCTCTATCGGTCGTTCCATGCGGCTTAAATAATCGTTCAGAAAGGCAAAGAGGGCGTCCGGGGCCATCCCCTCGGAAATCTGGGTGAAGGAACGAATGTCGCTGAAAAGAATGGTGATGGTCTCCGACGCCACCCGACCAGCCCGAATGGTCTCCAACCCCCCTTTGGCAATACGTTCCAAGAATTGTTTGGGCACAAATTTTTCAAATACTTTTGTCATTACCGCCATGGCCTGGGTCTCTGCCAGTTGAATCCGGGTGGTTTTCAACTCCGCATAGGCCCGTTTTTGCTCTTCCAGTGCCTGGGCCAGATGGTGATTGAGTCGTCGGGCGTGGTCTTCCGCCTGTTTGATGCGGACCAGCACCTTGACCCGCGCCAGCAATTCATCGGTATGGAAGGGTTTGGGCAGATAGGCATCGGCCCGCAGGTCGGACAGCCCCCGGACCACCTCTTGAATATCATCCTGGGCGGTCAAAAACAACACGGGGATCACCCGCCACTGTTCGTCGGCCTTGAGGATACGGATGCACTCGTCGCCGGAGAGGACTGGCATGTTGCGGTCCAGGACAATGACATCCGGCCATTGATCCGGCTCATGGGCGCACAGAAAACGGACGGCTTCCGCACCATTCTCCGCTTCGTGGATGGTGAAGAGATATTCGTCGTCCTGCTCCAGGGTCTGTCGCACATGGTGTCGAACAGTCCGGGAGTCATCCACGGTCAAAATGTGCGCCGTTGCCGTGTTCACCACCCCTCTCTCTCCTGTGTTGACCCATCATGGAGCCTGCCTGCCAGCCCCCATCCACCCTCTTCCAATCTTCATCATTTTAACTGACAGGGGTCCAGGGGATTATCCCCCTGGTGAAGGCCGGGGGCAGAGCCACCGTTTTGATTCCGCACGACCCAGCCCACCGCCAATCAATTGCGTGCAGACAAAAAGATCCACAGGGTCATGCTAAACCTCGAAGGGTCGAGCGTCAATGGGGGGTATTGCCCCCCAAACCATTGGTATGCTATTCTTTCGCCGTTGTTCAAGACGGGGGGGGGAGGTTTTTTCTTGATGGATCAATATCCAGGATGACACGATGGCAAACAGACCCCCAGATGACGCGCCTCTCCCTGCCCCAAGAAAGAGATCCCCCTTTCTGGGACAGCTCCTGCTGATTGTCTTTATGGCGGTCGTCACCCTGGTCGCGGTCAGCGGGTATCGGGATGCACTCCACAAGAAGCAGGAGGAGATCATCCAGATGATCAGCCGGAAAGGGTTCGGTCTGGCGGACCCGGAAATCAGAACCCTCTACACAGAAGCCACCATGACCAGTTGGTTGCCCACCCTGAATCACCTGCTGGCATCCCTCAGAAGCGTCCCCCAGAAAAACACGGAACAACTGCCTGACAATCCAGAAAAAGGCGGTTATATCGAATATATTGAACGACACAATATACCGTTCAATGCGCAAGAGGCCCTGGAATGGCAAACCCGCAGCCTGCGCAAATCGGTGGCTCCGTAACCGGCGTTCAATCCATATTTTTGCTTGCATTCTCGACGAAACAAGGGCACTCTCACCCGCAGTAGAAGACAAAGTGACGTTGCAGCCACCGTGCAGAGCGAGACATGTCCCAGACACCCACTCAGCCTGACTCCAAGACCATCAAAAAAATTCCAGTCACCGATCTGAAACTGGGCATGGTGATCAGTGGCTATGTCTGCGACTGGGGGGGAGACCCTGCCCACTGGGGACGGAAAACCATTCACCAACATGCCGAAATCGAAAAAATAAAGAATAACGGCATCGAGGAGGTATACATTGACACCGCCCTGGGGCCAGACGTGGTCAATGCCCCCACCCTGATGGAGGTCCAGGCGGCGGCAGCCGAGGAGATCAAGAAAATAGCCCTGAAAAGCCCCTCATCCTCCCCGGCCCCGGCCAAATCCAAATCCATGCAGGATGAACTGGCCAACGCCAGAAAGGTGACGAATCAGGCCAGAAAGGTGGTCGCTGGCGTCTTGACCGATGTCCGCCTGGGCAAACAGGTCGAGGTGGGACCGATCCGCGAGGCCGTGGAACACATGACCGAATCCGCACTCACCAATGCAGGAGCCATCCTCAGTTTGAGCCTCATCAAACGCAAGGATGAATACACCTTCATGCACTCCGTCAACGTCGGAGTCTTTCTGATGTCCTTTTGCCACACCCTGGGGCTGGAGAGGGAACAGATCGTCCAGGCCGGTATTGGCGGCATGTTGCATGATGTGGGCAAAATGAAGGTTCCTCTGGAAATTCTCAACAGTCCCAACAAATTGACGGATGCTGAGTTCGACTTAATGAAGGCACATCCCAAATCCAGCGGTGACATGTTGCGGGAGACAGCGGATATCAGCCCGCTCTCGGTGCAGGTGGCGGAACAACACCATGAACGGTTCAATGGCAGTGGCTATCCGTACAAGCTGGTCGGCCAGGAGATCGGGCTGTTCGGTCAGATGGCCGCCATTGTCGATGTATACGATGCCATCACCACCGATCGCAGTTATCACAAGGGGATGCCCAGTCACGATGCCCTGGAGAAAATGTTTGAATGGTGCAAACACCATTTCGATCTGCCCCTCTTCCAACAATTTGTCCAGTGTGTGGGGATCTATCCCGTGGGCAGTCTGGTCCGTCTGGAAGACCAGCGCGTCGGCGTGGTGGTCGAAAACCATCGCGAGGCGTTACTCTTTCCGGTGGTGCGCCTGATTCTGGATGCCAAACGCAAGTGCGCCATCGATCCCATCACCGTGGATTTGCTGGGGGTCAAGGAAAAGCCGTCGTTCCGCATTGCCGACCATGAATCGCCCACCAAATGGGGCATCGATCCCAAAAAATATTTGCCCAAAGCGGAACTCTATCGATAAAAAAAGGGGGTGGTTGCCCAAGTGGATACCTGCTTTTTTAAATTCAACCGCTGCCCCCTCCCTGCTTTTGCCAACCCCCCTGAGGTGTCTGGGTCCAATATTCCATCCGGCAACCCAACGCCCGATAGTGCCGATAGCGGTCACGACTGGCCGTCACCACGACGGGATCCCCCCCCCGCACAAAATCGACAATCAGGTCAAAGGCCATGGGATCCGGAACCAGGAGGGGGGTTGCCAACACCAGGAGGGTGGCCCCGTTGCGTGCATCCGGTTCCAGACTGATGAGAACCGGTTGCAACGCGGGATCGGGACCGTTCCACAGGCCATGCGGCAAAAAATGGTGCGGAGGATTGACCCAGAGGAGATCATCCAGACGTTGGGCCTGATGGGCATCTTTGGTCAACAGGCAAACCCGCAGACCCCGATCCCAGGCCTTGCCCAGAATGCCCAGCAGGGCCGTCTCCAGTGGCATGGTGGCCAACTGATAAAAACGGACCGTGGGCGGTTCGGCATGGGTGCGGGCCATCTTCTACATCCAGTGGGCACGGAGAAAGTGGTACAACAACCGCACCCCCACCCCCACCGCTCCCTTCGGCACATGGGGACGGCTGCCGTTCAGATCATAGGCCGTTCCCGCCATATCAATGTGTGCCCATGGCTGCGTTGATTCCACAAAACGCGAGAGAAAACAAGCCGCCGTAATGGCCCCGGCCTCCCGGCCTCCCGTATTCTTGATGTCTGCCACCACCGATTTGATCTGCTCCTGATATTCTGCAAACAGGGGCAACCGCCAAACCCGATCCCCGGAGATCTCCCCCGCCTTTTCCAGTTGCCGAATGAGGGAATCATTGTTGCCCATCAAACCGCTGGCCTGCGCCCCCAACGCCACGGCACACGCCCCCGTCAGCGTGGCCAGATCGATCAGGGCGGCGGGTTTGAAAGAGGCCGCATGGTGCAGGGCATCCGCCAGAATCAACCGGCCCTCGGCATCGGTGTTGATCACCTCCACAAAAATACCTTTGGCTGTCTTGATGATATCCCCTGGCCGTTGCGCAGTGGAAGAAGGCATGTTTTCCGCCGCCGGGACAATGCCGACCACATTGATCGGCCACTCCAACTCCGCCACCATCTGCATCAAGCCAAAGACCGCCGCCGCCCCACACATGTCAAACTTCATCTCTGCCATGTGTTCGCCCGGTTTAAGAGAAATACCACCGGAATCAAAAGTGATCCCCTTGCCAACCACCGCCAACAGTGGCCGGTCCCCCCCGCGACGATACTCCATGGTGATCAACCGGGGGGGGGTGCGACTGCCACTGCCCACGGCGAGAATGCCGTTCATCCCCTTGCTGGCCAACATTTTTTCGGTATAAACAGTCGTTTTGATCGTCGGCAGACGCTCCGTCAACTGACGGGCCTGGCGGGCCAGGGTCTCTGGATTGAGCAAATTGGCGGGCTGATTGCCCAGATGACGCGCCAGGGCAACCCCACGCGCCAGAATTTCCACCTCAGCCAGCCGCTTCCTTTCCGATGCCACCCGATCGCCATGGAGACCCAGAAAAAGCTGCCGGAAAGGATGTTCGTCCCGTTCCCCTTTGGCCTCTTTGGTCTCTTTGCTCTTGAAATGGTCAAACCGATAGCTGCCAAGCCAGGCCCCTTCCGCCAGCAAGGCCAGGACCGGAATCTGCTGACGTCTGTTTTTGGGCTTATGGTGCGCATCCAACGACAACAACACATGACAGGTGGCAATACCCGACTTGTTGCAAAGGGCCTGGATATGCCCCCCCAGGGCACGAAACGTCTCCGCCTGGAGCGACTCCTTTTTGCCCATACCGAGCAGGACAATCCGCGACACCTGCAGACCACTGCCACTCGGCGTGGGAAAGGCAATCGACTCACCCAGGGTACCGCGCATCCATTTTTCCGTCAGCCGCTTTTGCACCTCATTTTCCACCTTTTTGCCACAGAGGGGCAACGCAGACTGTGCCTCTCCCCCCTCATAAACCCCGATGATCAACGCATCCCCCTTCCAGGCGGGAACAAGCCCCGTGGCAATGGCCACCTTCAGTGTCTGTTCTGTCTTATCCATCGATCCTTCCTTGGTTAGGCAACGCACGGAATAATAAAGTACCTTCTCTTGGGGGGTATCGCCCCATATATGCCAACCTGTCGGCTCAATCGAACTGTTTTGACAGGTTATTATTGCGGGTCCAGGGGGATCATCCCCCTGGTGGGGTCCAGGGGCAACGCCCCTGGTGGGGTTTGGGGCGAAGCC
>CAIWLA010000450.1 GCA_903913345.1 uncultured Magnetococcales bacterium
CCCCATATGCGCTAACATAATATCAATTTATTGATATTATGTTAATTTTTTCTTCCCATTCAGATCAGGTTCGGGCGCACTGCGCCAATTTCCTGCGGAAATTGGCTTTTGATAAATCGCGATTGATACGCAAGATCTCCGCCCCTGCACCCCGCCAGGGGGGTGACCCCCCTGGACCCCACAATCATGTTGCCTCTGAATGCAACCCGACCGGTTGCTCACCGCCGCCCCCACCCACTGAATGGCCGGCGCACGGAAACCTGCATCCCCTTCGTCTCCACCACCTCCGCAGGCAGCTCTTTCAAAAAACGCGAGGCGACGGTCTGCTCCCAACGGTTCATCATCATGCGCCGCCGGGCATGGCAGAGATAGAGCCTCTCCTTGGCCCGCGTCATCCCCACATAGACCAACCGCCGCTCCTCTTCCAACCCCCCCGCATCCACCGCCAACTTGTGGGGCAACAACCCCTCCTCCAACCCCACCAGAAAGACCACCTCAAATTCCAACCCCTTGGCCGCATGAAGGGTGGAGACAATGACCCGATTGTGGTCGATCGCCCCCCCCGGTCTGGGGGGATCGGACTCCAACGCCGCCTGCTCCAGAAAGGTCAGCAAATCCCCGGTCTGCACCAGAAAGGCACGCAGTTCCCGAATGTTTTCCCGTTTTTCCTCTTCGCGTTCCCCCCCAATCAGGCTGTCCATATACCCGGAAGCCTCCAACAGATGCTGCAAAACCCCCTCTGGATGGCTGGACTCGGCGAGGCGGCACCCGGCATCGATCGCCTCCAGAAATCCCTCCAGACTCTTGCGGGCCGATGGTCCCAACAATCCGTCCGCCACCACCTGCCGCGCCCCCTCCAGGAGCGACCCACCCCGTCGGTTGGCCACCTCCTGAATGACGGCCAGGGCCGATGGTCCCAGCTTGCGGCTGGGGACATTGACGACACGCTCGAAGGCAATGTCATCCCGCGAGATGTAGACCAGACGGAGATAGGCCACGGCATCGCGAATTTCCGCCCGATCCATAAACCGCAATCCCCCCACAATCTGGTAGGGAACCGCCTGATACTGCATCGCCTCCTCCAGGGCACGGGTCTGGAATGCCGTGCGCACCAGGACCGCCACCCTGGAAAATCGCCCATCCGTGCAGAGACGGAGCGTCTCGGCCGCCACAAACCGGGCCTCGTCGGCCCCATCCTCGGCCAGAAAACGTTGCAACCGGGCACCGGCTGCCCCCTGGGTCCAGAGGGTCTTGCCCATGCGTCCCGTGTTGTGGTCAATCAGATGGCTGGCCGCCCGTAAAATATTGGCCGTGGAACGATAATTTTGCTCCAGGCGGATCAATTGCACCTCTGGAAAATCCTCCTTGAAGCGCAAAATATTGTCCAGGCAGGCTCCCCGCCAACTGTAGATGGACTGGTCGTCATCCCCCACCACACAGACATTGCCATGCACACTGGCCAACTGCTTGATCCACTCATATTGAACCTTGTTGGTATCCTGATATTCATCCACCAGAATATGGACAAAACGGTGGCGATAATGGTCCAGAACCTCAGGATGTTCCCGCCACAAGACCAGACAGTTGGCGAGCAGATCGCCGAAATCCATGGCATTGAGTCGGCGCAGTTCGTTCTGATACTCGGTAAACAGATCGATCACGGCGGCGCGGTCCGCCTCCTTGCGAATCTGCTCCGGGCCAATCTCTTCCGGTTTCAGGCCATCGTCTTTCCATCGGGAAATGGTGTTGGCCAGACGCTTCGGCGTCCAGTACAGATGGTCAAAACCCAGCCGAATCGCCGCTTTCTTGATGATTTGCAACTGTTCGTCGCTGTCGAGGATCAAAAAATCGGCATTGTAATGGAGATAACCGGCATACTGGCGCAACATGCGTGCCCCCATGCCATGAAAGGTGCCGATCCAGAGTCGCTGGACGACAGCGGCGTCCAGATGCAACAGTTCCGTCACCCGCTCCCGCATCTCGCGGGCCGCCTTGTTGGTAAAGGTGACGGCCAACACCCGGTCGGGAGAGATCTCCCCCGTTTGCAGCAGATAGGCCAGGCGGCGGGTCAAGACCCGGGTTTTGCCCGATCCCGCCCCCGCCAATACCATGACCGCCCCCCGCTGCGCGACCACGGCGGCCCGTTGGGGTGGGTTCAAATCATCCAACATGTGGGTTTCTTCCATGTATCATCCCGTCATCCGGTTATAGGTTGCCCGTTTCCCGTTCCACCAACGCCTTGTTGTAGGCCCGGATAATATCATGGTCGGTAATCATGCCGACCGCCTTGTCGGGATGCCGGGTGGAGACCACGGGCAGTTGCTCCAGATTGCCCGCCCCCATGCGGCGAAAGGTGTGGTACAGATTGTCTTCATCGGTCACGATCTCCGCCGGAAGGATGGTAATATCCCGCACCAGGACCAAATCTTCCAACCCCTCCTCGCAGACGATCCCTCGAATATCCTGGAACGAGACAATCCCCTTGAGCAGACCGTCATCATCCACCACCAGATAGCTCTCCTCTTTGGATTTGCTGATTTTGGCGCGGACCTGACGAATGGTCATGGTATCGATCAGCCGTTCACAATCCCGCTGCATGACATCATCCACCGCAATCTGGTTCAACAATCCCGCCTCCCGCCCCGACCAGGGATTGATATTTTTGCGCCGCAAGACACGGGTGTAAACCGAATCCCGATAGACCTGATTGACGAGCAGGGTGGCGACGATGGAGGAGACCATGAGGGCCAGCATGATGCGATAGTCACTGGTGAGTTCAAACAGGATGAGGATGGAGGCCAACGGCGCGCCCAACACGGCCGCCACCATGGCCCCCATCCCCACGAGGGTGTAGGCCCCTGATCCGGCGGCCAGATCGGGCATCCAACTGTGGATGAAGGTGCCAAAACTGCCCCCCAGCATCGCCCCCAGGAAGAGGACGGGGGTAAACTCGCCACCGACAAAACCGCTGCCCAGGGCGATGGCGGTGGCCATGATTTTGGCAAACAACAGCATGACCAGGAGCCATCCGCCCAACTCTTCCAGCAAGGCCAGGTTCATGGTGTCATAGCCGACCCCCATCATCTGGGGGGCAACCAGGGCGAGACAACCCAGAAGCAGGCCGCCCAGAACCGGTTTCAGATGGCGGGGAATGGCCAGTTTTGCCATCAGCTCTTCGGTCTTGAACAAAGTGGCCATGAAGAGAATGCCAATCAATCCGCACAGCAATCCCAATCCCACATAGGCGGGAATTTCCCATGCCGACACCAGGGTATAGTGGGGGACGATGAAGGCGGGATAATCGCCCAGGTGCATCCGGGCCACCACCGTGGCGATGACCGACGAGAGGACGATGGGGGAGAAGGTGGCGAGTCCGTAGTCGGCCAGGATCACCTCCAGCGCGAACATGACCCCGGCAATGGGGGCATTGAAGGAGGCGGCAATGCCCGCCGCCGCCCCGCACCCCACCATGGTACGCATGTGGCGACCGGACATGTGCAACTTGCGCCCCACCACCGAGGCCAGGGTAGCCCCCAGATGGATCACGGGGCCTTCCCGACCGACCGAGGCACCGCAGGCGATGGAGAGGGCACTGGCCAACATTTTGACCGCTCCCTCACCCAGGTTCAGTTTGCCGTTGTGCAGTGCCACGGCGGCCATCACCTCCGGCACCCCGCCGATTTTGGCGTGGGGCAGTAAAAAACGGACCAGCAACCCGACGATGAGACCACCGGCCATGGGCATCAACACAATCTGCCACCAGGGCAGGGATTGCACAATGACCACCACCCCTTCATGGCCATCGCCCATGAACAGGGTTTGAAACAGGCCGATCAGGAAGCGAAAAAAGATGGCCCCGTACCCGACCAGCAGGCCAATAAAGACCGCCACCACAGACAGCACAATGTGTTCGTTGAGACTGAATGCCGAGACAAGGCGACGATACAAAGAGGATAGCATGGCGATCCGCGTGGTTTCTGGTTTCAGTTTTTGGACAAGGGAACCGATAAGAGAATCAGTCAAGGGGATAGTAGCCTTGCATCCACAACTCCACAAGTATCGGTTTCGGAAAAAGGGGCATTTTCAGATGATGATCACCCAGGTCGGTCCCGCTTCAACAGAACAGGGCGGTCTCCCTGTGGCCAGCGGCACCGATGCCCTGCCATTGGTTGCCGATCGGAAGGATGTGGTGGACATTTCCCAGGCCGCCCGCGCCCTGCTGGCCGGTCAAATGGCCGTCTCCCACCCGGCCGCCCTGTTGTCCAACGAACAGGTGCCGATCAAAATGGGGCTGTTGCGCACCTTCCTGGAGATCCTGTTTGGCCGGAAAGAGAGCGAAACCACCACCCCACAACAGGATGTGGCCCAGGCCGTGCTGGAAAAACCGGTCACCGAGGCGGCCATCCAGACGTTGCGCGATAATGGGTGGGTGGCGTGATTTCTGAATGGCGGAAGATTGTCCACAAGGTACCACCCCCTTTAACTGCGGTGGTACCGGTCATCGACGGAAGCCGTTAGGCGTTTCGTTCTCGTTTCAGATCACGGTAAAAGTTTTCGTGGTCACCCAGGGTCAACAGGAGCAGCCGATCTTCTGTCTCCTTCCACTCGTAGGCAAGAAGGGTCAATTGGCCAACCACCCTGAATTTGTAAACACGTACCCCCGCCAAATCGCCCACCTTCGCCTCCCCAACCTTGGGATTGGAGGCAATAAACCGGACAGCATCATCTACGGACGCTTTTTGGTTGGGGTGGAGACGCTTGAGGTCTGCCTTGAAAACACGGGTGAGAAGAATGCGCATCAGCCAAACGGGTATTCTTCAAAATCGGTTTCTTCTCTTGCCAACAGAATTTTCTGGATCAGGGCGTAGGTCAAATCAGGATTTTCCTCAGCAATCTTGCCAATCCGAGACCAGTATTCGATTTGTTTCGGCAGAGATCGGTGATAGACATGGCTGTAGCGTTTCGCCTCAGCCACCAGTTCGGCAGAAATTTTTACATTGACAAGCATTGGCCACCCTCCTTTTGATTAACGTCAGATTACCACCTTTGGGACCGTTTTGGAACCAATGGCATCCGTTCTCCTCGTTTTCGTGTGTCTGAGTTCCTGCCTGGGCCATTTCGGGTGTGGAGGACAACCCGATCAATCAACGGGTGGC